>CAZANS010000055.1:0-10228 GCA_964486565.1 uncultured Victivallales bacterium | reverse complement strand
TCCTCTGGAAAGCAACCGAGTTTTCAGCCTTGAACAAATCCTTCAGAGGAGCTCCGGCAGTATCGAGCTCCTGCCATTTCAAATAGGAAAACCTGTCCATCAGAGTCATCGCCACGACTATCGAGGTAGGGAACTCCGTCACAGCGTTCCCTGAAGAATCGGGAGTTATTTCCGTCCCGTCTCGCCTGAAACATTTGAAAGACAGTGCCGTGACATAGGGAATCACCCCGGAATACGGATCCCCGGAGTCGTCGTTGCCGGTAAATGCGTTTGATGCACCAGTGAGGTTTACAGCAAAATTGCTGTGGTAGTTCCATTTGGAGTTGGAGCCGCCGCCTAGAGTCGGGTCGTTATGGTCGCCGGTGACGCTTCGCATCAGCCATCCCGAATTCTGATCCGCATGGCTTTCGGCGTAATATAGCTGGTATTTGACCTCGCACAACTTAGAATCGCAATTGTCGAAAGGGGGGATATTGGTGGTAGATATGAACGCGAGGGACTCGTTTCTGTTGGCTCCCCAGCCGACCCCTGTAGCGGCCTTGTGCCAAAACGGTGTCACGTCTTGAGAATAGTATGCGCTCTGAATATCCCTTGACAGCAGATCGAATGCGATCCTGGCATTTTCGTATACCATGCTACGGTTGGAGGAGTCTGTCCACGCGCGTCGAGCGGCATCAATATACATGAACAGCAGAGCCATCAGCATCGAGAATATAGATATCGCCACGAGCAGCTCAAGGAGTGTAAAAGCCACCGCCCTGCTTTCCTTATGCTTTCTGCCTGATCCCAGAAATAAAACCATCTCTCAAAACTCCTGCCTGAAAACTTCCTTGAAATAGTACCTTTTCTCCCTCTGGGCATAGGGCTTCTCCACGGGCCAGCTCACCTCCACCCTCAACTGCGCCGCGTACTGGTAGCTAATTTCCGGGACGTTCTGGTTGTATATGTACAGGTTCTCGATCCTGGAGCGCCAAACCCTCACTGTGGCATGGAAATCGGTTGTTCCTGAAGAGCCCTGGACTATCCTGAAAAGCCCCGGGTTGTCAGAGACATAGATCGGCGACCCGGGTACAGCCGTGAAAGCTGCTGCGTTTTCATCAGCCTCTGAAGGGATCGTCTCGGGCATTCCGGCGCTGGGAGCCGGGTAGATATACTCCTCCCAGAAATCTCTCGCGCCGGAGCCGTAGCTCTTTGCCGGGTTGTTGCAGTTTCTCGCTATATACGTGATGAACTCGTGCGCCGCAAATGTCGAGTAGGTTTCGCCTATCGCATTCCTCGTGGCGTTGAAGCCCACCGGGAAAAGCGACATCACACCCGATATCCCGATTGCGACGACCCCGATGCACAAGGTCACCTCAACCAGATTGAAGCGAGACTTGAAATATCTGGCCTCATGGAGCCTGCTGTTCATATGAAACCCTTCCTGTATGTTGGTTGATTTGAACAGTTGTGTAGGCGCCCGGTGCCGGATTGGTGACCGTGAGTGAGATTGTGCCTGGAGAGTAGACGCCTTCACCGATATCAATGTACCTGACCCCCAGGGACTTCCCGCTGGGCTTGAATACTATTGCAGCAAAATTGGTGACGGCGCTGTCGCCGCCTATGTCCGAGCAGTCCACTCCCTTGTTAGGCGGAGTCCCCGGCAAAGGAGTCGGGGACACAAGCGTCGGGTTGATGTTCTGCGGGGCGAGCTTGCCATCAGACAAGGCAACTCCGCTGCTCCCGTCAACTTCAAATATCGCAACCCCCGTCGGAGTGTACTCCCAGCCCTCGCCTGAAATCCAGCGTTTGAAATAATAGTTGCTCCCGTTCTGGCCGACTATGCAAGCCCGGTAGCTACGGTGGTAGTATGAGGAAGGAAGGCCCGAGGAAGGGAAGCCTTGCTGAGGTATGAGAATCGCAACAGTCTGCCTGTAGTTTATCGCATGCGATCGGGCAAGGATCAGCTTCCGCGCAATATTGCGTGTGGCTATGTTCACTCCCTGCCCTTTCATCATCTCGCTGTAGGATGACACGGTGATAAGCATAAGGAAAGATGATATGACCAGAACCAGCAGCACCTCCACCAGTGTAAATGCTTTGAGTCTGATATTTTGACCTGCCGTGTTCGTTTTCATCTTCTTGCCTTGACACATGATTCCAGCTATGCTACATTTGGAACTGCCGACCGCTCCAGCGGTTATCATATCACAGAAATGTGTGCAAGTCAATAGGGCGCGGCGGATTGAGGGAGAATTCCCATGTGCGGGCAATTTCTTCCGGAGTTGTTGCAAGCCTTGCCTTTAGGGAATTTAGGCGGGTGCGGCGGGCAATGTCAAAGCATCCGTGGCGCGTCAGAGGGAAACATGGTAGACAAGCCGAAAATGAATGTTCTGCTTCTGGAGAGGGACCCGGGCGACGCAGAGTTCCTGTGCGAACTGCTCGCTTCGGCAAACTATAACGTCTTCACGGCCTCAGATTATGACAAATCAGTTGAAATCCTGAAGAACAACCCCATCGAGGTTGTTGTCTTTGATATCTCCACCGCTGGGAACACCGGTATTTCAGCCATAAGGAGGCTGTCGGCCTCGTTCAATCGCCTCCCGTGGGTAGTGCTCACAACCTTCGACGCCAAGGAAATGGATGTCCAGCGCCTACACCTGGCTTCCAGATACCTCCTTTTCAAGCACAGGGTGAACGAGGAGTCTTTGCATGAGGCGATAAGGCAGGCTGTCGAGCACCGTGAACTTCTCGACCAGCTTGAGCGCAGCAAGGAAAGTCTGGTCGTGAGCGAGAACCGATTCCGCACGATCATCGAGCGAAACGCCGACGTGATTGTCATCTTCGACAAGCAATGCACCATCAAGTACCTTAATCCCAGCGGGAAGTTACTCTTTGGGGATGACGGAGGGAAGTTGCTCCCATACATAAACGACTTCCCGATCATCTCGGGACAGAACATGATTTTCTCCGATTATGACGATGAAGGGCGCGCACGCCATTGGGATATCAGGGTGGTCGTGATAGACTGGTCAGGGGAATGGTGTTTCCTCGGCACAATCAGGGATGTCACCGACTGGAAAAACGCCGAGCGCGAGTTCAGAAAGGCATTCATACAACTCGAACGGTCCAACAAGGACCTCGAGACATTTGCATACGTCGCATCCCACGACCTCCAGGAGCCCTTGCGTACGGTCTCGGGCTTCCTCGGCCTGCTCCAGAGAAGATTCACAGAACACATGAACGACCAGGCCAAGCATTATATCTCAAGGGCGGTCAAGGCGACACTGAGAATGCAAGAGATGATCCTTAGCCTTCTCGACTACTCACGCCTGACCACCCAGACTCAGGCCTTCAAGTTGAACAGCATCGACGAGATACTCGACATGGCACTTGAGAACCTTGAGGAGGCAATTAAGTCTTCCGGGGCTGTCATCGGGCGAGATAAACTCCCCGAAGCATGGTCCGAGCATAACCAGATCACAAGGCTCTTCCAGAATCTTGTCGGCAACGCAATCAAATTTTCCGATAAAGACAACCCCAGAATCCACATCGGTGTCGAGAAGATCGAGGACAAAGTCCATAGATTTTCCGTCTCCGACAACGGAATCGGCATTGAAAGCCAGTTTATACCACGTATATTTACGGTGTTTCAGCGGCTTAACAGGGAAAACTACCCAGGCACCGGGATAGGTCTGGCAATGTGCAAGAAGATAGTTGAATATCATGGCGGAAGGATATGGGTCGAGTCCGAGCCAGGAAAAGGCTCCACATTCTATTTCACTTTGACATCAAAACCCCAAAAGGAGGCGTCACATGACTGAGGAGAAAGGGAAAATAAAGGTCTTCATGGTTGACGACAACCCCGACGACATTGAGCTTACACTGGAGGCGTTCAGGGAGACCAAGAGCGAGTACGGATTCAATTTCGATGTCGCACAGGACGGTGTCGAGGCGATGGACTATCTCAGGAAAAAGGGGGATTTTGCGTCCAGGGGCACACCGGATATGATCCTGCTCGACCTGAACATGCCGCGCATGAACGGGTTTGAAGTGCTTGCCGAACTCAAGAAGGATCCTGAGCTGAAAACCATACCAGTAGTCATCCTGAGCATCTCGCAGAACCCTGACGACATCAAAAGGGTTAACGAGCTGAACGCAAACAGCTACATCGTCAAGCCCATGAACATCGAAGATTATATCAAAGTGGTGAGGAAGCTCGAGATCATCGCCACGAGCTGTTTCTTCAGCAAATAGGGATTTTCGAGAAAGCTTCCCGTCCCGTGCAGGGAGCCGCGCGGTTCAGGTTTTTCACGCACACCCCTCAGAACAGCTTCTCTTTCTCCTGAACCGCACCGCAGAAAACGCACTTATTGCTTTCAGCAGCTAACGCCTTGCCGCAATTGGTGCAATTCCCGGGTTCGGATTTCGCGGCGGCTTCGGCATGCTTCAGCTTAACGGCTCTAAGTTCCGCCTTCAGTTCCTCATCTGAGAGACCAGTTTTTTCCCTGAGCAAACTCCAAACAGCCTCCAGAAGCAAGCTCAGGTGGTGTACCTCGCCGGCGAGCTTCTCATGCTCGTTCACCGCTTGCATTGCCTGAGACTTGACAGTGACCAAATCCTCTTTTCTGTTTACAGGTGAAATGTTGAAACTGAGCATTTTATCTCCTCTTCAATATAAAATATAGGAACCTGTCTTGGAATACCTGTAGAATTAGAATAATCCCGCAAAAAAAAATTGCAAATGTATGAAACATGATTTTTGATCATCCTTCAGTGGCTCGCTTCGGGGTTGAATTTTTCTGCGTGGCTCCTGAAGATGACGGGGTATAGCTTTTCCGAGTACCACAATGATGCGAAGTAAAGGCCTATTGGCGCGGCCGGAGGCTGCGCGGCGTTGGAGAACTGGTTGAGGAACTTGAATCCGTCTTTTGCGGAGTTTATGTCGGCGGTGTGTTCTGACTGAGCGAGGGCGCAGACGGCCATTGCGGTCTCCTCGATCGAGGAGACGAAGCTCAGAGCGGTGGTGGTTTCGGACTCCACAGCCTGCGACCCCTTGATTTTGACTCCCCAGCCGTTGTCTGGGTTTTGCGAGTTCCGCAGGAAGCGGAAGGCCTTGTCGAGGGCTTTGGGCATGTCTGCGGGAATGCTTAGAAGTTCCGACAGCACTCTTGCGGTCCCGTAGACGGGGTTGATCTTCTCGGGGTGGTGCTGGTTGCCGAACCACAGGGGTATCCATGAGCCGTCGGAGGACTGTGATTCATTCAGGAAGTGGAGCATCCCGGCGATGGCCTTGCGCATTTGGGCGTGTTTTTTTTGCGGCATCCGGTCGAGCCAGATGCTCATGGCTCTGGCTGTCCTGGCGGTGATTTCTGGTGAGCTGCGGTCGAAGGGGAACTTGCCCCAGCCTCTGCAGAATGTAGGGATGCCGCCGTCGCGGTTCTGGAGCGAGAGCAGCCAAAAGATGCCGTCTTGGGCGGCTTGCTCGACTTCCTGCGATGCATCGGACTCGCGGGACTTGTCAGCATAGTTGGGTGCGAGTTTCGCAAGAGCGATGATTGCGCCGGCGGTGTCGTCGGCGTCCGGGACCGCCCCGGGGAGGTCTGTCCAGCCCCAGCCTCCTGGAGGGGAGTCGGTATATGGGTGGCGTGTCTTGAATTGTTGCTTGAGCAGCCAGTTGCGGATTGCTTTTTTCTGTGCCGTGTCGAGGGCATCTTCTGAAAGGGCGTCAACTGCAAGTGTGGTCAGCCAAGTGGCCAGGTCGGAGTCGACGGGCCATGAGCCGTCGACCCTTTGCGAGGCCACGAGGAAGTCCGCGGCCTTCCTGGCGACGGGGCTGTCGCACAGGCTGGAATTCGCCAGTGCCATGCAAACGAAGGAGCTCAAAGGGACAGCCTCGAGAAATGCTCCGTTCACGGGCTGGATTTGCTCCAGCAGCCTGAGCGCCGGCGTGGTGGAGAGCAGCCGGGCAAGCCTGGCGACGGGCGACCATGACGGGAGTTTGCGGTGCCTTAGAATTCCCATGGATATGAGTGCCGGCAGTGCATAGCTGACAACCGGCAGCCCGGCGACGGAGAAAAGTTTCCGCGGCAGCAGCACCAGCTCGAAGGGAAGCTGGGGGACAAGGCGCCAGCAGTCCGGCGAGCCGCCCAGCCTGCCGCTTAGCGCACACATGGTCAGAATAGGCACCGAGAAGGTCTTGTCGCCACCATAGTTCCGAAGTACCGCCTCGGCGATTGCACGTGGGGCAAGCGACCCGGTCCTGAGCCGTATATAATGCTCCAGGGCAGACTCGGCAGCAGCGAAGTCCTTGCCCAAAGAGAATGCCGCCCATGCCAGAAGCGATGCACTCAGGTTAGACTCGCTGTCGGGAGTGTCACCGAAACCACCGTCGGGATTGGCGTTCTTCTCCAGCCAGTTCAACCCAGCTCTGACCGCCACGCGGCGGGTACCGATGTCCATGCAGGAAATAGCGAAGACAGCAGTGGCAGTCGCCAGCGCACTCGAGGACAAATGCCCCCGCCAGCAGCCATCGCCGCTAAGATGTGACATCAAAAAACCATGCATGGTTGAATTCTACCACATTTCGGCATCAAAGTCAATTCGCAGCAGAAATATTGATGTTTTGTTTGGAAAAAGTTCAAAGGACTGTAGATTCACTAAGGGAATATTTAAGGATCTGACCTGATGACGCATGACGACTGCAGACTTGTTGATCTCCATGTCCACAGCAGTGCCTCCGACGGCTCGATGAGCCCAGCGGAGCTTGTTGTTGAGGCGCGGTCGCTGGGGCTCGCCGCTCTGGCGCTCACCGACCACGACACAATAAGCGGTCTTCCGGAGTTTCTCTCCGCAGCGGAAGGGTTTGACGACATCGAGGCCGTACCGGGGGTTGAGATATCCGTCGCTTACAAATCCCGTGAGCTCCACCTGCTCGGGCTTTTCATCAGCCATTCATACCAGCCCCTCGAGGATATGCTCTGCGAGATCCGCAGAAACCGCAACTCGCGGAACACGCTGATTGTGCAGAAACTTCGCGAGGTGGGGTATGCGATCACCAGTGAAGAGCTCGCGGCTGCCGCAGGCGGGGAGTCCGTGGGCAGGCCGATACTTGCCAAGATCCTCGTGGACAAGGGTTACTTCAAGGAGCCCCAGGATGTCTTCGACTCCTGCCTCAACAGGGGTGGGCAGGCCTATGTGCCCAGAATCCTGCCTTCGCCGAAGGATGCCATCGAAATGATACACAATGCCGGCGGGTTGGCGATATGGGCGCACCCCCTTCACCGAACGCGCACTGCAAGGAACTTCCTGCGAAACACGCTGAGTGACCTCTCGGCTCTGGGGCTGGACGCTGTCGAGGCGTACTATCCGTCCTTCAGCGAAGAACAGACCCGGGCAGTTGTCGAGATCGCCGCCGAGTTCGGCATGCCTCTCTCCGGCGGTTCGGATTTCCATGGCAGCAACCAACTCGGCGTGAGAATGGGGTCGGGTACCGGGGATTTGCGAGTCCCCTACGGCGCGTTTTCAATGCTCAAGGAGGTCAGGGGAGGAAAAAACTGATCCCACGGCTATCTTTCCGCAGTTTACGGGGTTGCAAATTCCCGGCAGGAAATATAGATTGGACGTGAAGTGGAACGGGGCGTGCTTGCGCCTGGGGCGTGGAGTATCGGGAGCTAGCTTGTGCAATGGTGCCTCTGCGAGTCGTCGCAGGGCTGGGCGGCACGGATGTCGAATCAAGAAAGGTCGGCTGTGGCAACTGAAGGAATCACTCTGTTCGGCAACAAGGAGATGGACGCGATGATCGCGAAAATCTCCAGGTCAATTGTCTCAAAGTTGAACAAGTCGCAGATCAAACGCCTGGTATTCGTCGGAATACAGTCGAAGGGCGTGCCTCTGGCATATAAGATCGCCGAGTCCGTAAAATCGAGTCTAAATGTCGAGATTCCCGTGGCCCAGCTGGACATCAGCATGTACCGCGACGACATCGGGATCCGCAAGATATTGCCGATGATACTGCCAACCGAAGTGCCATTCGACCTGGACGAGAAGGTGATCATACTGGTTGATGATGTCCTCAGCACAGGCAGGACGATACGTGCCGCGCTGGATGCAATCACCGACTACGGCAGACCCGATCTGATACGTCTTGCAGTCCTGATAGACCGTGGAGGGCAGGAGTTCCCCGTCAAGGCCGACTTCTGCGGCGCAAAGGTCAATGTCAGGAAAAACCAGCGGGTGAAAGTCCTATGGGAGCATGAGGGAATGCCCCCGGGAGTATACCTGCTGCCAAGGAAAAAACATTCTGGAGAACAAGGCAAATGACATCTTCCTGGACGAAAAAGGACCTGCTGAGCTTATACGATCTCTCGGCGGAGGAGATAAGCATGATCCTGGACACCGCCGCGGAATTCAAGAAAGTCTCCGAGAGGAGGGTGAAGAAAGTCCCGGCCCTGCGGGGCACCACAGTCGTCAACTTCTTTGTCGAGCCAAGCACACGCACAAGAATTTCATTTGAGCTGGCTGAACAGCGGCTCAGCGCCGACATAATCAACGTCTCAGGCTCCAACAGCAGCCTTACAAAGGGCGAGAGTTTGCTCGATACCGCCAAAAACATCGAGGCCCTGCAGGCAGACATAATAGTCATGAGGCACTCGGCTGCCGGTGCGCACAACTTCCTTGCAGACAAGCTGAGCTGCGGCATCGTAAACGCCGGCGACGGATCACACAGCCATCCCACCCAAGCCCTGCTGGACATCTTCACCATCATCGAGAAGAAGGGCAGGATCAAGGGGCTCAACGTGGCGATCGTGGGAGACATTCTCCACAGCAGGGTGGCCAGGAGCAACATCTGGGGACTGTTGAAGCTTGGGGCCAACGTTATTATCGGCGGGCCGGCTACACTGGTGCCGAGGGAGTTCGAGGAGATAGGCGTCAGGGTGTGCCACAATCTCAAGGATGCCATAGAGGGCGCCGACGTGGTCAACCTGCTGAGGATACAGCACGAGCGGCAGAAGGCGGCATTCTTCCCGAGCATAAACGAGTACGCGAACATTTTCGGTCTGAACGAGGACACCGTAAAGTACCTCAAGAAGGACGCGCTGGTGATGCATCCCGGCCCGATAAACCGCGGGGTTGAGCTGGCTTCGTCAATCGCCGACGGCGCGCAGTCGGTGATACTAGAGCAGGTCACCAATGGCCTGGCCGTGAGGATGGCCGTGCTGTATCTGATCGCAGGTGTGCTGTGAGTCCTCGCAAGGTGCGAAACGCACCCACCCCTCCCAGCGAGCTTCAGCCGCAGGTATTGGAGCAGAAGTTCTCCGTCCCATTCAGATATTCCGTGACATTCACTCGGGATGCCTTCAATACATCCAACTGCTCTTTCGCCGACATTTTCGCCCACGGCGAAGCCGAGACTCCGTGCAGGGCACTGTTCATTGTCGAGAAGGCTTTGCTCAAAAGCTTCCCCTTGCTTGTCGGGGAAATTGAAGGCTACTGCCGTGCGCGCCAGGATGTCGTCTCTCTCGCCGCACCTCCGGCCGCCATCCCCGGCGGAGAGAGCCTCAAGATGCCGAAGGCCATAGTGGATATATGCGGCATTCTCGCGGATAACAACATGTGCAGGCATTCATTCGTCTGCATGGTTGGAGGCGGGGCGTTCCTTGATGCCGCGGGCTTCGCTGCATCGATAGTCCACCGCGGCATCCGGCAGGTGCGCTTCCCCACCACCGTGCTCTCACAGAACGACTCCGGGGTCGGGGTCAAGACCGCTATAAACATGTTCGGAAAGAAAAACTTCATCGGCACTTTCCAACCCCCTTTCGCCGTGATCAACGACTTCGACTTCCTCGCCAGCCTGAGCTACAGGGACTGGATCGCGGGCATCCCAGAGGCATTGAAGGTCGCCATCATCAAGGATGCCGACTTCTTCGAGTGGCTCTGCAAGAACATAGATGCCTTTAAAAACCGCGACGAGGCCGCAATGGAGCAGCTCGTCTACAGGTGCGCCAAATTGCATCTCGACCATATCGCCACTTCCGGCGACCCCTTCGAGTTCGGAAGCGCAAGGCCTTTGGACTTCGGACACTGGGCAGCGCACAAGATCGAGATGATGTCGGGCTCAGACCTCAGGCACGGCGAGGCCGTGGCGATAGGAATCATAATAGACTCCTTCCAGGCATGGAAAAGAAAGCTCATAAGCAAGAAGCTCCTCCTCCGCATACTAGACAGCATCAAACGCCTGGCAGTGCCC
>CAZANS010000054.1:7555-10261 GCA_964486565.1 uncultured Victivallales bacterium | reverse complement strand
CGGCGGTTGACAAGTGGGGCTCGAGTTTTGAGACCGGGGGGGAATTGGATTTTTTCCATTTCAGCGCTTGACATCGCTTGTCACGATGGTAGCTTAGCTCTGTTCTAGCAAACCAGAAGTTTCTTGGCACGCGGGTAAGGGGTTTGCCTGCGCGAGTAAGGTTGAACAGGGGAAATAATGACAATGAACTCTCTGAGATCGGTATCGGCAGCAGCAGTGGTGCTTTTCATGGTGCTGCAGGCGCAGCGGGTCTGCGCGGTCGAGGCCCAGGGCGGCACGGTCAGCGGCGGGAAGCACCTGTCAGTGACCTACACCGGCGCGGGCAAGCCATACAGCATAACTGCTACAGCAGCCAGCGGATGGGAGTTCAGGGACGCGACGCATATATCCAACACGCTGAACTGGTATCCCGACCCCGGCCACAACAACCATAACCGCTGGGGAAAGACCCGGGACGACTCCTCCGACAACAACAACGAGCTGTTCTCCGTCAGGATATGGGGCAAAATCGTCCCTGTTGGCACCGGCACCGGCCCCGGCGAAGGCCCCCCGCCTCCCACCGACTGGAGCGTGAAAGGCAAGATGGACGGCGGGTTTGCGATTGTCCCCGAGACCTTGAAGATCGGGATAACCAAGCAGGGCAGTTTCAGCACGAACCCGCCCAGCAGCGGTACGACCTGGCAGGTCAGTGCGTTCTACGGTGACAGGGACCCGCTCTCAACCACCCCGACAGGCGAGTCAATCGTAATCGGGCCCGGCAGCGGCAGCGACATCCTTGTCCCGGCGGGCAAGTGGATAGTCGAGGCCACCAGCGGGAGCAACAGTGACACCGCCGTACTCACGGTCGTCAGCACCGAGAAGATACTCGCAGGCGGCGAGGAGGGGCCGGTTATGGTGCTCGAGGACGATGCCGTGCAGCTCGATGCAATTCCATATCCCAGTGGCGAGACCTATCCCCAAGGGTGCCCGGTATGGTCGGTCAACCAGAAACCAGCAGGCTCCTCGCTCCCCAAACCGACCGACGGCAACAAGACCGTCTCCGTCACACCGGACAAGCTCGGGAAATATAAAATCCTCGCTGATTACGCAAGCATTGACCTGTATTCATATAGGTTCGAGTTCGAAGAGGATGCTACAAGCCATGCTTCGATAGAAGGGCATTATCCTTCCCCTGATGATAAAATAATAAAAAAAGACAATGGCGACCCTTTCAATTTTCTCGAAACCGACCCAGCTTTTGGTTCTCACAACATTAATGAGTTTTTCACCAAGAACTCTGCATATCTATATTTCCGTATGACAACTGACGGTGCTGGATTTGTACGTACATTTGGGCCAGGGTTTTATCTTCAGCCCAGCGGGGAGATCAGATATGATGTTTATATCAACATCGGAGATGCGACTAATTTATCCTTATCCATTCAGGCTGATTGGGATGCTGCCGGAGTAGTTTCGCCAGTCTCAAATTTAATTCACAATGGAGCCGGCCCTGTGAATGTCAGGCTCGAAGATGCTAAGCCGGGTGCTGATGGGAGAAACAGTGGATATTATGATAACACGGTTTTAAATGGTGTTCTTTCTGAAGATCGAACAGGCCCCGATCCGGTTGAGACAGAACCAAAGCCAATGAGCGGCAAGATGGAAGTCGGAGCGGTAGAGTCAGGAGTTGGATATTATGATTATGGAGCTTCCCCCGGCAATGCCGCCGCAAGTGTCAATGTAAAATATAGTGCAAAAATTGAAAAGTAGTAGGACAATTATGAAAAGTCGAATTGGCTTCACCTTTCCTTTCTTCGGGCTCTTAATTTGTCTATATGTGGTTTTACTTTCAGTAAGCTGCAAGAGAGAAATTAGAGGGTCCTACAAGGAGTTGAAATATATTTTGATGGAGTGTTCCGATGGTTCTTTTATTGATGAAGTCTCAAACAATGAGTCAGATGCGCCAACAATTGTATCTGCGGAAAAGGTCTTCAGGAACTTTCTTCAGGTTAGACGCAAAGGCGTAGAAATGAATTTGTTGGCACCTAATTACCAAGCTAATGTCGAACCGCAGAACACAAGTGCAACACATGATCTTGACAGATGGGGGTCGAGTTTTTATTCGTGGTCGATGAATAGGGCAAGCTGGGACTGGGCCATGAAGTTCTCATGGGACTCGGGAACTGGTTACGACTATAGGTTTCCCGTGCTATGGGACAAAAGACCTGATCTGGCCAAAGGCATTGTCACCTTTATTCCCTATCCTTCCCCAAGGCCCTTCTCTATCAATGAGAATGAATTTAACAAACTACTGGCAGCCGCCAAAGAGTGGATCGAGCCCGAGAAGGTCGGTATTGACGAGCTTGAGGAGAGGATACGCAACGGTTGCGGGAGTGAGAAGGCCTTCGCGATCAGGATGCTTGCCAGCAAAGGGATGCGGGGGGAATTGCGATGATAGAATCCTGTCTTGAGAGGGACTTTTCAACAGAAGTTCAGGAAGCTGCATTCTGGACGATACGTGAAATAGGCGATAAAAGCGCAATACCTTTTCTCGTCAAGTCATTCTATCGTAAAAATGCACTAATATATTCAATAGTGGAAGCGATGTGCAAAATCGGCGGGGATCAGGTTGGGAAGGAACTTAAGGATTGGCTTAATGACCCTGAAATATCACCGGGCAGGAAAAAAGATATCATCTATGGAATCGGGATAGCCAGATACGTGCCC
>CAZANS010000054.1:0-7545 GCA_964486565.1 uncultured Victivallales bacterium | reverse complement strand
GGAGTTGAAGGACTGGCTGAACGACCCGGGTATGTCATCGGGCAGAAAAAGTAGTATAATGTATGGCATATGGAAGGCCGACTACAAGCCCGGCAAGGAACTTATCGAGCCGTTCCTGAAGAGCGATGACAAGGATTTGAGGAAGGCGGCCGAGCAGGCAATGAGAAATCTGGAGGAGAAATGAGGATATTGTTTTGTTCGGCGTGTTTTCTTCTGATTATTTCCTTGCATGGTCAGGGTGTCGGGACGAATTGGGCGTACCGGAACCTGAGGCATATGACGTTTTTGCTGGCATATCTTGAGGCGAGCGAAAGTGGCTTCGGTGAGATGCTGAGCGATGCGGATGCGGGGGATAAGATAGCGGTGGTGTCGGCCGAGAAGGTATTCCGCAAATTGTTCGAGGAGCACAAGTATCCCTATGACTGGCTTGTGGACACGAATTACCAGCATGCGGTGAAGCCGGTCAATCCTGAGGGGAAGACGGCGGTTGACAAGTGGGGCTCGAGTTTTGAGACCTGGAGCATGTCTGCGGCGCGGTGGGAGGGTGTCCGGGATTTTAGATGGGGCTGGAAGGGTTTTCCTGTGATGTGGACGAAGAAGCCCGAGCTATACGGCGGGACAGGCGCGTACCTTGCCTTCCAGGACGGTCATGGCTCTGCGGAGACATTGCCCCGGGAGCAGTTGGAGTTGTGTCTGAAGGCGGCGCGTGAGTGGCTTGAGCCGGAGGGTGTTTCATTTGACGCGGTCATGGAGACTTTGCGTACAGGCTCGTCGGAGGAGAGGAATTTCGCGATACGGCTGCTCGGGAGGAAGAAGGATCCCAAGGCGATATCAATCATCGGGGAGAATCTTCTGAAGAAGGACAGCGATGTTCGGGGAAGCTGTTTCTGGGCATTGTCCGAGATCGGCGACGACAAGGCTTTCCCTGTCCTGATCAAAGCCTTCTACGTGTCCGGGATATCGGCATCTTCAGTCTCGGAGACGATGTGCAGGATTGACAGGGGCAAGGCGTTGCTTGAGCTGCAGGGGCTTCTTGAAGACAATGCTGAGTCGAAGGGGAGGAAAAACGGCATAGTCTCGGGAATATTCCGAGCCACGCTGCCCCCGTTGGACAATCTGCTGAACCAGGGAAAAATCCCGGCTCCCGATGCGGGTGCGATTGCTTTGGACTTGCTCAAAGGCGACAATTCGCGTGCAACGAGGCTTGCCGTCCCGCTATTGAACGACGATGACCAGAGGACGAGGCATTCCGCCATGGACACGTTGACCGCGATTGGCTGGAAACCCAAAATGAGGTGAAGATATGTTCGATAGCTCGAAGATACTGTTGCCGGTGATGACGCTTGTTTTTTTGTTTGTGTGTGCGGGCGCGGCTTCCGCGCAAGGGAGGAGGACATTCCCCGTGCTGGAGAACGAGAAGCTCAAGGAGTTGTATGTCGAGCTGGCAACCATTGACGCGGCGATGGGGTTCGAGAAGGTATCGTATCCCGATCTCGCAGTATCGGGCGCTGAGGCCGTGGGGATTCGAATTGTGTCCATGGAAAGCGCCCTCGAAAGACACCCCGGGGTCTTCGGGAACAAAGATGGTTGCAGAGTATCGAGAAATGAGTTCGGGCTGGATGTGAAGATTGATTTTGGCGAGAACAAGTCCAGGGAATACAGCAAGAATTTCAGCACATGGGGGATGTCGTCTGAGAGCTGGGTCGGGACGGGGGGGTTCAGTTGGCGCGAGCCGGGCGAGAAGTACGGCCAAGCCTATGCCTTCCCTGTCATGTGGAGCGCGCCTTCGGACTCTACAGATGATTTTGTCTGCGTCCAGACCTATTCGCACGGACAACCTTTCTCGGCGGGCATCAAGGTGTTTAAATCCGATGTTTTTGAAAGATATCTTGCGTCGGCGCGTGAGTGGCTCGAGCCGGAGGGTGTTGATACGGCGGCTTTGCTCGCCCGGCTTGACAGCGGGCTGCCCGCCGAGAAGGAGTTCGCGATACGGCTGCTCGGGAAAAAGAGGGACAAGATCTGCATCACGGCCATAGCACCATATCTCAGCGGGCAGGACCTCGCGTTGAGGGGGGCGGCCTTCGCCGCGCTCGGGATGATCGGGGGAAATGAGGCCATCGAGGCATTGGTGCCTCTGATGGAGATGGAGGACAAGCAGTTCAACTACCGCCTGCAGGTGATAGACGCGCTGGGCAGGATGGGGAGCGCCGATGCCCTGCCGGCACTGAAGGCGCAACTGGCGAACGACAATGCCTATGTCAGGGCTCAGGCTGTCGAAGCTCTTGGCGAGACTGGCGCCGGCGATGAGGCGGTGAGGATCTTGCTTCCATATTTCAGCGACAAAGACAATGGTGTGCGGTATGCTGTGGTTGATGCGTTGCACAAGCTTGGATGGAGGGCTGAGTGAGATGCGGAAAACGGTTGTAGATATGTTTGCTGTTGTGTTGCTGTGCGGTTGTGCGGCTATTTTGAGTGCTGAGGAAGCGGCAGTCCTTCAGTTCGGGGAGTTCGACGGTGTTCCTGTGAAGTCTGACGCTCCGCTGGTCGAGGCGGAGTTTTCCGTTCTGTCGCTTTCCGGGCAGACCTTGCAGGTGAAAGACATGAAGGGATTCCCCCAGCGAATTGCGCCGGGTCAAAGGGTGGCGATTTTCGCCGATATTCTCTCGGAAGGCATTTCGGCATCCGGGCATGACCTGCTACTTTCGGTGTCGCTGGTGTCGGATGTGGGCACGGGGGGTGTGCCTGTGGCGGTGCTGTTCAACGACAAGCCGCTTTGGAGGGCTCATTGCACCCGCAGCCCGCAGATCATCACGGCGGTTGTCCCGGCGGGTTTTCTTGTGAAGGGGGACAACGTTCTTCAGATCAGGAACGACAGCATGAGCATTGTCGCGTTTGATGCCCTGCGTCTCGAGCGGCTGCCTGCGCGGGCGCCTGACGGTGCTCTTGCAAAGATGCTTGAATCAGAATCGGGAAAGGCTCTTGAGCGGCTTAATTCCACAGCGCAGACGCTTTCGCCGCTAAGCTTGGATTTCCAAAAGAAGCTTCTTTACATTATACCCCGCGAGATTGCCGAGTATTTCCAGTCAGGGGGCAAGGGTTTTGATTTTGTCGGATTTGCGAGGGACCGGAAGTTCTTTGATCCTGCGACAGGCCGGCTCACCGCGTTTGTCGGGTCCGCGCTTGAAAGGGTTGCGCCGGTTTTTGAAGGCGCACCCGAGGTCATCGGATGCAATCTTGTCCCGTCGGGCGATAACGAGCATATCATAAAGGGTGCCTGGTGCGCGGTGATGAATTCTGACGGTGCGGTGACTTTCCTGAGCTCGACCGGCAGCCGAAGCGCGACGGGAACGGACGTGGTGTTGACTCTGCCTACGGGCTGGATGAATCCCGACGGCTCGCCGGTCGAGGCGCGCCTGGAGATGACAGGTGGATTTGATCCGAACGCCGCGCCCGGGTCCCCGGTCCGGCCTGTCGTTAGAAAAACCGAGGACGTCTCCTTGTCCGACGGAGTGCTCGAGTACAAGTTCAGGATGACCCAATGCACGGTAATCCGGTTGATCCGCAAGGGAGCGGCCGCGCCGGAAAAAATTGTTCTGCCTGATAAAATAGAGATTCCCAAATCCGCAGGGGCAAAAGTGCTTGTGACGGGGAAAAGGATACAGCCGGACGCCATCAGGACAACGATACGGGGTGCCGGGGTGGTCATGCCCCAGGGCTATGCCTATTCGGGGAAGGCCATTGACGCTACCCGGGGGGATATTGACGGTGCGAGGAATGTGATTCCCTGGGATGCCAAGAGCACTCTGGTGGAGATTTTGTTTGTTGACGGCAAGCCTTTGTCGGGGGGAGCGCTGATGCACTTCGGCCCCGGCCCCGAAACCACCGACAGGGTTAGCTTCTGGGTGAGGCCTACCGCGTCGGGAAACCACAAGAATGCGAATTTGAAATTCTACTTCAACTACGCCATCCCGAAGAAGGATGTGGAGATGTACTCCTGTGTCCTCAAGACGGGTGAATGGCAACGTGTAGAGATTCCTTTCGACGGCGGTGAGTCGCCGAGATGGGGGAACATATGTGTCATGGGTGATCCTGCCTCCCCCGAATATCGCGCAGGAAGGAAGGTCTCCTTCGAGTTCAACGGGTTTTGTCTTCTGGACAAGCCGAATCATTTCTTCAGTGCGAGGGTGATCGAGGATAAGAACAAGCCCGGGGGCCTCTCAGGGATGACGATATTGCTTCTCGGGCGGCCGGGGAAGTCCGGGGAGTTCCGATATGCCTTCAAATCACCTGTCGCATTCAAGGAGACCAAACTCTTAGGCAGCCTCCCCGAGGGGGCGAAGCCCGACCTGACCTACATGCAGGACGCACAAATGCTACAGATCAAACACAAGTTCCCAAATGAATACCATGAAACCCCTGACGAGTTGATGATCCTGCTTACCCCTGAGGAAAAGACGATGGTGACAGACAGGGCCTTCATGTGCGCGGGAATCAGGATTGTCTTAGAATAATCCGAAATGCTTGGCACGGTCGAGAAGCTTCATATCGAATTTGATCGGAGGCATGCCGAAATCTTCAGCCGCAGAATGGACATTCGATTCGAAAAAAGGCTTGAGAATACCCCAGGTGGTGTCGGCCATCCGAGAATGCCCCCGGTTCGACAGGTGAAGCCCGTCAACGGTGTTCGCACTTCCGCTGAGCATGCCAGAAAAATAGCGACGCGGAATCAGTATCACCCCGTGCTTTCTCGACACCCTTTTTTGGATCTCCCCGAACTCGGCATTGAAGAAGGGGAGAGGCAAGCCAAACATCAGCACCTTCCTGCCCGGACGGCAGACCATCCCCATAAGCTTGTCCAGATCCTTCTCGTATTTCGCCAAAGGTGTCCTGTGCAGGAGGTCGTTGCCACCGATCTGCAGCAGCACCGGTGAATCGTCCTGCCCGATCCTGCCGGCATCAAAGAACATGGTCTCCACACGCGCTCCACCCACACAATAGGCGACCACCTCGACCCCATGGCGCTCCGCAAGGCATTCATGCCAGGTCTGCTCCCCAGGGAACCCAACCCCGCCGCTTATCGAGTCCCCGAGGACATACAGCCTGCTGTGAGACTCGCTCGGAACGGAAGGAGGCAGATGCTCGGGAAGCTTCAGCCCTGCAATCAGAGCGGCAATAGCCACCACCAAGCCCCGCGCGACATTCACCCACAGCCCGTCAAATACCCCGCGGAAATGGAACATCACCAAGAAAATCACCACAACAAGCAGAAGAATGTAGTTGACCTTCAGTGGAAAGGAATGTGACGACAAAGCGATGAACACGGAACCGTTGAGCGCGAGAAGCCCAACCGATGCCCTCAACGCGACACCATCGCCCTTGAGGCAAGAAACCCCCGCGGCAGCAAGCAACATCCCCGCCCCAGTGAACAACGAGATGCCAGAGGCAAAATGCAAAAGTATCGGATTCATAGCACAAACTAACCTTACAGCAATTGAAATACCGTGCATGTACACTACATTACCCGACAGTTTTTGCAATGACTCGGCAAGAGTAGTTTAAACGGACAGCATCCGGCAGGCTTGAAATATGGTTATAATTGGCAACCCGATAATAAGGCGCGAGTTCTGCTCGGCAACACGGTCATTCAAGGCCAATTTTCTTCTTGCGGCCTACCTTGTGCTGCTTTCCTCCGCCCTCCTGCTTCTTTGGCCTACCGGGGGCATACATTCCGTGGCCTCGGCAAGCGGCAGAAATCTTTTTGCACTCTTCTTCAGCATAAACCTCACCCTCCTCATACTCCTCGTCCCCGCATTCGCGGCATCATCAATAACCTTCGAGCGAGAGAACAACACCTTCGACAACCTCTTAGTCACCCTGCTGTCCTCCACAGAGATCATGTCGGGAAAGCTTATCGCATCAATTTTGATGCTCGTCTTCCTCATCCTCTTCTCCCTGCCCGTGTCGGCGGCATGTGCGCTTACCGGAGGAATAAGCATGGAGTTCATGGTCAAGGTGAACCTCCTGCTTCTGACCGCAGCTGTAAGCTACGGACTCGTCGGCCTCGCATGCAGCGCAATATGCCTCAAGTCAACAAACGCAATCATCATGAACTACGTGATGATCATGTTCTTCTCCGGGGTGACTTGGTTCCCCTCTGTGCTGCTCGGCAACATTATTCCAGGATCGAAAGGACTGCTGCAGATCATCAGAAGCTTCAGCCCCTACGACGCCCTCTTCTTCCTCCTATACCCGGAAAGCTACAGGATGTCAACCGCCACTGCCGCAGCCGCAACGACGAACCCATTCATGGTCTATCTCATCTTCTCCGCCGCTCTGTCGTGCCTGGCGTTCCTGGTATTCAGCAGAAAAATATTCAACCCAGGCCTGAGGAAATCGGTCGTCATTGACCAGAAATATTCCGATGCCAAGCAGACGATCAAACGACGCATGAAATGGCCTTTCTATCTCATAGACCCGCTCAAAAGAAAGAAGAACATCGGACAGCTCTCCAACCCGGTCTTCGTCGCGGAGATGAGAAGCAAGCTCTTCACCAACCCAAAATTCATAATGAGGCTGGTCTCGACCATATTCATACTCAGCCTCACCATTCTTGTCCTGGTCGCAACTCAATACGAGGATACCTTCAGCGCCGACATGGTGAGGGTCGTCGCCATCGTCTTCCAGATCGGGGTCGTCGCCATGCTCGCACCCAGCGTCAGCAGCGGGCTCATCACCGACGAGATAACATCAGGCACGCTCGTAGCACTGAGACTCACGCCCATAACACCTGTCAAAGTGGTCGCCGGGAAACTCAAGGCAACATTCTTCTACGCCATGATCTTCATCGTCAGCAGCTTCTTCGTGATCTTCGCCATGGCATACCTGGAGAGCCAGAACGTGTTCCCTGATGATATCTCGATGTTCTCCGGGGAGTTTTGGAGCGAGCTTGCCACCCGCTCGAAGGAGCCAGGCTGGCTCGGCGAGGTCTGGAACACCTACCGCAGGATCGCCATTTGGATCGTCATCCTGCTGCTCAGCACCGTCACATTCCTCACCGGAGGGCTCTTCGCTTCATCATTCTGCAGGAAAACTGGCATCGCAACCGCCGTGGCATACTCCATCGTCGGAGTCATCTGCCTTGTCAGCTTCGCACCCATCGTGCTCGGCGCGAAACTCGCAAAAGGCGCCTCATCACTGATCCTTTCAATCAACCCTGTCGCAGCAGCAATACAGATCACAAGCGGCACCGCATTCCCCGACTACCCAAACCTATGGAAACACAACATCCTCGCACTGAGCATACTCATCGCCATTTTCCTCGTAGCCTCCGTCGCCAGAGCTTGGCACCTCTTCAACAGGATGGATTGAAAAGCCTGAAACAAAGGAGATTAGAGGGGAGATTAGGGACGGAGTATTTTTTCTCTGAATCTGCATGAGCAGTGCAGGGTTGTGGCCGTGCCGGTGATCACGGACTTGAGTTTTATGTCAACTTGCACGAGCATGTTTGCGATACTTTTAACGACAGTGTAACTCAAAAAAAGAATA
>CAZANS010000053.1:0-10558 GCA_964486565.1 uncultured Victivallales bacterium | reverse complement strand
CCGCACCGCCTGCCGCACCTGCGCTCCCAACGCGGTTCACGCGGAGTTTTGAAACAGACTCATCAACACTAATTTGCCCCGCGGAGGCAATATTGCCAGCAAATTGCGAGAAATATCGAAAAACATTCCCTTGAGGCATTGCATTTTTGCCTGTCCAGCTTCAAATTAAAGAGTTCCTGCCTTCAGGCATGTTGGAAGGAGCATGAACCTTGGCGCGGGAATTACGGGCTGGGTCAAATAATTGTGTCGGCGGAGAAGCCTTCCCTCGGGAATGGCACCGCACTGACGGTGACTATATTATGCAGATTGATGCTTTCTGGATGCTTCTGACGGTTGTCCTATACGTGCTGGCGATCGTCTATGTTCTTTTTTATGAGAACAAATGCCGCCAGCTCAGGGGCAAGCTGGTTGACGCCCTCCACAAGAAAGCAGAGATAGGCAACTTCATAAACTCATTCTCCAAGACACTGAGGACCGAGAGTGAGATAGACAACTCCATGAAGGCCACCGCCCAGTACGTGGCGGATCTCATCGGGGCAAGTTCAGTATGCGTTTTTGCCCTTGAGGATGATTTCCTTGTGGCATCAGGCGTTGCCGGCGCATTCCCCCCGTTGCACAGCACGAGCGAATATGTCTTCACCAAGCCACGCTACATCCTTGAGTCGCTCAAGCACGAGAAAATACCTGTGGGCAAGGGGCTCATCGGGGAAGTCGCACGGAAGGGGGAGGCACTGCTCATAGAGGATGCCTCGGGAGACCCCCGCTTCGCGAGTTCGCCGATACAGGTGGACACTTTCATGGCCGTCCCGATGGTCGCTGAGGGGCAGGTCGCCGGGGTAGTCTGCGCCGTCAACAACAGCCATACCGGAAAAAACTTCACTCCGGAGCAGTTCAGCGCGTTCAAGTTCATGGCCGGGCAG
The DNA here is from genome assembly GCA_964486565.1 of uncultured Victivallales bacterium. Lineage (GTDB taxonomy): Bacteria > Verrucomicrobiota > Lentisphaeria > Victivallales > JAADHT01 > JAFGFR01. The sequence goes on along the minus strand of CAZANS010000053.1, from coordinate 9,638 downwards.
GTCATGATGGCACACAGCATAGTCAAGGTCTACTCCAACCTGTCAAGGCAGCAAAGGATTGCACAGGAGCTGGACTTCGCCAGGCAGCTCCAGGCTTCGCTCATACCTGGCAGCGCACCTCGTAACGACGATTATGAGATATATGCGTTCACCCGTTCAGCGAAGGAGGTGGGGGGGGATTTCTATGATTTCGTGCAGATAGACAAAGACAGGCTGCTCGTCGTCATAGGCGATGCCTGCGGGAAGGGTATCCCGGCGTGCATGCTCATGTCCATGAGCAGGAGTTTCATTCGGGCCAGCGTTGAAAGGTTCACGACGCTTCATGAGCTTATGAAGGGTTTGAACAACGACTTGTTCCGTGATACCGGAGAGGACAGCTTCGTCACTCTGGCATGCTGCCTTATAGACAGCAAAGCTAAAAGTGTTGAGTATGCGAGGGCAGGGCATACAGAGATGTTGGTGGCGAGGCAGGGTCATCCGGTCAGAAAGATTTATCCCGAGGGCGCCGCTTGTGGTATTATGCCCTCGGAAATCGCCGGAAGCTACGACATGTTATCATTCTCCTTCCTGCACGACATGTCAATACTGCTGTTTTCCGACGGCATAACAGAGGCACTGGACGAGAATGGAAATGAGTTCGGCCTCGAAGCATTGGTCGGCATTTTCGACGACACCACGCGCAGGTCCACCAATTCAAGGGAGATAGTTGACAGGATAATCCGGGAGGTTGACGAGTTCGCCGGGGATGTCCCGCAGACCGACGACCAGACAATCGTGGTCATAGCAAGCCGAAGAGATCAAGCTTGAGACACTTGATGGTATGCACCAGCCATTTCGCCGCACCGCCTGCCGCACCTGCGCCCCCAACGCGGAGTTTAGAAACTGGCTCTCTAGCCTCCTTTTGAAATCTGGAAGATCAAGCAGCCAAATTAAACCGGCTCTGTGCAATACAACACAAAAATACAGATTTGCCTTGAATGGAGCTTGACAAACCGTTGTCTTGGGCGAAATTAGTGCTTGTTTTGTGCCCGGGTAGCTCAGGGGATAGAGCGGAAGTTTCCTAAACTTTAGGTCGGAGGTTCGAATCCTCTCCCGGGTACCATTTCCTCACCCCCTGTTGTTCCTCAACACTGGACCATGCCGATTCGCGAGGAAATCCTTCTTGCCTCAGCGAGGCTGAACTCTGCATTCGACCGGCTTAGGCAGCTTGCCGAACCGGCGGCTAGGGCGAACTTGAATGCCTCAACGGCATCGGCTCCTGAGATGAAGGAGCAGAGCATCGCGGCAGAAACGGTATCGCCGGCACCGATGGGGTTCACAGCTCTTTCGAGCTTGGGCAGGGAGAAGACATAATGCGCGAAGGCCGACACGCTCGTTCCTGGCTGGGCCCTGATGAAAAGCCTGGCATCCCCAGGGCCGTCGGTCACTGCCAGGATCTTTAACGGGAAGCTCTTGAAAAGAGTCTCCGCAGCAGGCTTCGCAGACCTCTTCCCTGACAGGATTCTCAGCTCTTCAAGATTGATCTTGAGAATCTCCGGGGACCCCATCAGGGCGGGCCGGATGTCATGGCAGGTGTCCACAAGCAAAGGCAGTCCGAGCTTCCTGGCCTTTTGGGCCACGGACGCGAAAAATTTCCCCTTGACACCCGGCGGCGCCGTGCCGCAGATCGCCACCGCCTTGAATGATCCCATCACGTCAAGTATGGATGCCAAGAGCTGTTTTGCCTCTGCCTCCGTGACTGGCTCTGAAGGCTCTATTATCTCTGTCGCCGAGCTTGTCTTGGTGCAAAGCAGGGTCGAGCATGTGCGTGTGCCCGCCCGGGTGGCCTGGGTGTGATGATGGAGGTTGTTCTTATCGAGCATCCTGCAGTAGTGCCGTCCGGTTTCCCCGCCGGAAAACTGGAATATCATGGACGACTTCCCTGCGGTCAGGGCGGCCTTTGCGAAATTCGCAGCCTTCCCCCCAGGGATGTAGGAGATCGAGATGCCCCTGTTCACAGAACGTGGGATGAACTTGTCGAAAACAAGCGTCTTCTGCAATGCCGGATTCAGCCCGACCACCATGATGTCTGGAAATTCGCCCATACCTCTAGTCCTCAGTCCCCCAGCATGTCCCTCACTCTTGCCCTCAGCGCACTAGGGCTGAAAGGCTTGGTCATGAATGCGCTCGCCCCCGCTGCCTTGGACTCCTCCTCCATGTTTTCCTGGAACTGCCCTGTAAGGACTATTATAGGCACGTCACGCATGATCTCCTTCTCCCTCAGCCTGGAGCAGAGCTCCGTCCCGGTTATCGCGGGCATCCTGATGTCGAGAAAAACCAGATCCGGGGCGATTGCCTCGATCTCGCTCAGCGCTTTCAGCCCGTCAGTCTCTGTCACAGTCTCGTATCCTGCCTTCTTCAGATTGTATTCGATCAGCTTGATCATGAAAGGCTGGTCGTCTACCACAAGTATTCGTTTTGCCATCTCAGCCCCCTTTCAGGTTTACTCTTTGTTGTTCCAGCAACATGGACTTAAAATCATATCTCAGGAATATCCTCTGGTTCTCCTCTCCTGCACCCACTCTCCCTCGTGCCATATCACGGCATAGTCTGCTCTGAGGCTCCTGTGCTGTATCCGCAGATAGAACCTCTCGAACTCCTTGAATGCCCAAAGCATCGAGAGGTACGAGGATGCGTCTGATTTTGTATATCCGCCGTCCCTGTTCTCTATTGAAACTATATCGTTGGACACCGCGATCTCCTGAAGCACTGCGATGTAGAAGAAATACGGGGACGGCAGCTTGGATATCGCGTGCATGAATGAAATCATACGGAACTCCTTGAAGTCCTCGGATATCCCCGGGCACTCGGAGATGGTGTTCCCGGCATTCTTGATGGACAGGATGTAGCTGTAGATCCCCACGGGATCAATCTCCATCGTGTGCGACCCGTCGGAATTCAGATGCCTCGCCGGTCTGAGGGGCGAGCCGTCGGCATCAATCTGAAGTAAAACCCTGCTGTCATTGTTGGCCACATATGGTGTTATGAAGCTCGCCGCGATGGATCCTGGCACAGGGGAGCTGTTAAACTCCTCGGCAATCTCGTTCAACTCCTTGAGGTGCAGTTTGACTTTTGCTTTTGGCGATTGCAGGTATAGTGGCGCCGCCGTGTTGATTTTTTCCCAAAACGCGGCTAGAGTACCCTTTATAGGCTTAGATTTCTTTTTTGCCATTCGATGTCCGGTATAAGTTTATGTGTGATTTCTTCATAAATACAAAATGCGCCGAGCTAAACTAGCACAAATGAGAATAAATTCAAGTGATTGAAATTGAAAAAAAGCATGATTTCTCAGAAAGAGTCCTGGATGCAGCATTGATGATCCTCGAAAAGGTACAGTCGGGTAAGACCCTCGACGACGCGCTTGACGCTATTAGGGGCAGGGATGTCGCATCGGCCTGCAGTGACTTGCTCTACAGGTATTTCAGGAGCAAGGCTTCAACTGATTTTCGTCTTTCCGTCAACTCTTCAGGTGTCGTTGGAAAAAAGATACCTGCTAAGTTCGCAAGGCTGTTGGGTCTGGTCCTGACGCAGTGCGAGCGGCAGGACGGGATAGGCAGGCACGCCGCTGTTGATGTGGCGGTAGGGCATGCCCGGAAAAAATACGGAAGGCGTGTGGGTGGCTTTGTCAACGCCGTCCTGAGGCGGCTGCTTGACGCCGGGCCTGCGCTTCCCGATGATGCCCCCGCGCATGTGAGGAGCAATTTGCCTGAGCTCGTCTACAGGCGGTGGGGGAATATTTTTTCTGAATCCGAGATAGCTTGTTTCGCAGATCTTTATTCTGTCGAGTCGAGTTTGAGTTTCCGCTCGCTCCGTTCCGTGGAGAGTGTGCGTGGAATGGGAGAGAGGCTTCCCGAACTTTCATGGGCGGAGGGGCACGACTTCTTCCGCCTTAGCAAAGGGGCAAACCTTTTCGAAAGCGACCCCTGGCGAAGGGGGGAGGTCTATGTTCAGGATCTCTCGACCTTGTCGCCATGTCTTTTATACAGGCCTTCACCCGATGACATAGTATACGACATGTGCTCCGCACCCGGCGGGAAGGCGTTGATAATCAGAGGAATGATGACTGGGGGCATTCTGGTGTGCTGCGATATATCCCTCAGAAGGCATACGAGGACGCGGGAGAACATCGAGCGTACTGGCATTGAGGGGGTGTCGCTTGTGGTATGCTCGGGAAGCATTCCAGCTTTGAGGCCGGGCTCCGCTGACTGCGTCATCCTGGACGTGCCTTGCACGGGGACTGGGGTGTTCCGTCGCAGGCCGGACGTGCTCTGGAGCTTCAGCAAGGCGAAGCTGGACACGCTGTGCGAGATCCAAAGAGAGATATTGGGCGAATGCTCGAATCTGGTGAACCCGGGTGGGCTGGTCATATACAGCACCTGCAGTCTCGAGCCCGAGGAGAACAGGAAGCAGGTGGACAAGTTCTTAAGCTGTCACAAGGAATTCGTGCTGGAGGACGAGAGGATGCTCCTGCCCTGCGACCTGCACGACGGGTCATACGCCGCGGCACTCAGGACGGCCTGCCCGGCGTAGCCCGAAGAGCGAAGACGGGTGGCCGGCAATCGGTAGTCGGTGGGAGAGTGTTCAGGGGGCAGGTGTCAGGGAAACCAACAACCAGCAACAAGAAACCAGTAATGCAGTACACCCTAATCTTTCAACTTCAGACTTCTTGATCTCGGGCTAGTGGACAATCGTGTTGGAGAGCCAGTTTCAAAACTCCGCGCGGCCACGGGGAGTTTTGAAATTGGCTCTGGAGATATACGGTGCGGAGCGCCGCTTACTCCCCGCCGACTCCGGAGGGTTCCTGCCTGCAGCGCCTGGTTATCGCCGCACGGATGAAGCCCCTGAAGAGTGGATGCGCGTCCAGCGGGGTGGATTTGAATTCTGGATGGAACTGGCAGCCGACGAACCATGGGTGATGCTTGATCTCGACGATCTCCACCAGATCGCCGTCAGGGGAGACACCTGTGGCATCCATTCCTTTTGCTGAAAGGACATCCCTGAACTTTTTGTTGAACTCGAACCTGTGCCTGTGGCGCTCGGATATCTTCTTCTTGCCGTAGGACTTCGAGGCGAGAGATCCGGCAGAGAGCACGCAGGGGTAGCCTCCGAGGCGCATAGTCCCGCCCTTGTCGCTGATGTTCCTCTGAGATTCCATGATATGAATAACCGGGCTGGATGTTCCAGGGGCGAACTCCGAGCTGTGGGCATCGGACAACGAGCATCGGTTCCTGGCAAACTCGATCACCGCGCACTGCATACCGAGGCATATACCGAAAAAGGGTATCGAGTTTTCCCTGGCGAACCTGACTGCAGATATCTTGCCCTCTATCCCACGGTCGCCGAACCCCCCGGGGACAAGTATCCCGTGGACCTTGTCAAGATATGTCTCCGCCGAACCGTTCTCGATGTCCTCTGACTCGATCAGCCTGAAATCAACTTTCGCCTCGTTTGATATGCCTCCATGGGTGAGTGCCTCAAAAATACTTTTGTAGGAGTCCCTGATGCTTGTATATTTCCCCACTACGGCGATCTCCACAGCTCCTGCTGGGGCAGGCTTGATGAGAATGTCGAGCATCCTCTTCCAGTCGTCTATCTTCAGAGTCTTAGAGGGTAGCCCCAGATGCTTGAGTATCAGCTTGTCTAAATGGAACTTGGCGAGCTCAATAGGCACCTCATATATGGAGTGCGCCACATCGCGCTCCTCTATCACGAACTCGCGATTGACGTTGCAGAACAATGCCAGCTTCTCGAAATGCTCCTCCGCCATGGCCTTCTCCGAGCGACATACCAGAAAATCAGGCTGTATACCGATCTCGCGCAAAATGCCGACAGACTGCTGCGACGGCTTGGTCTTCATCTCGCCCGCCGCACGGATATAGGGCACAAGAGTCAGATGTAAGAAAATGCCATTCCCCCTGCCTATCTCCTGCCGGTACTGCCTGATGGCCTCAAGAAAAGGCAGAGACTCAATGTCCCCGGCTGTCCCGCCAATCTCGGTGATGACTATGTCGGCATCCGAAGAATCGAACGCCGATATCGCCTTCTTTATCTCGTCAGTGACATGAGGTATGACCTGGACAGTCTTGCCAAGGTATCCTCCCTCCCTCTCCCTCTTGATGACGGCACTGTATATCCTCCCGGTGGTGTAGTTGCTCTGCCTTGAGCAGGTCAGCCCAGCAAAGCGCTCGTAATGCCCCAGATCCAGGTCGGTCTCAGCCCCGTCGTCGGTCACATAGACCTCTCCATGCTGGAAAGGAGACATCGTGCCAGGGTCAACGTTCAGATACGGATCAAGCTTCTGGATGGCAATCGAATAACCTCTTCTTTTTAGCAGGAATGCTAAGGATGCCGCGGTAATCCCCTTGCCGAGAGAGGAGACCACGCCCCCCGTGATGAAGATATGTTTTTTCATGACACGCCTTTCCTTTTGCACTGGGTTCTCAAATACTACAGCCAAGGCCGGCTGACGGGGCAGCACAGGCCAATGCCGGTTTTTGCGGTAGTCCCTAAATAACCTAGGTGACAGGCGAGTTCGCCGTGACAAAAACTGCACGGGATTACAGACTACCCCATCAAACACACCTAATCAAGCAGTGTATTTAAAAAATCTGTAAAAAAACATCCGGCCTGTCCGCTGGCATTCGTGCTCAATCATGAATCCCATCCTGACGGTGGATGTGTATTGACTGCAGAAGCCCGAGGCATGCCATCGAGCTGATGATGAAGGATCCTCCGAGGCTGACCAGAGGCAAAGGCAGGCCGGTGACAGGCATCAGGCGAATAGTCATCCCGATGTTCACTGCGGAGTGAATGAAGAAAAGCGTCGAGAATCCCGCGGCAAGGCTCCTCCCGAAGGGGTCGTTGATAAAAAGTAAAAGCCGCATCCCCGAAAATACAAGGAGTACGTAAAGCAGTATCACCGCCGAAGATCCCACAAAGCCTGTCTCCTCGGCTATGACAGAGAAAATAAAGTCGCTGTTGGCTACTGTCTTGGGCAGGAACCCCAGAGTGCTCTGCGTGCTCTGCATCGGCCCCTTGCCCCACAGACCCCCGCTCCCGACGGCTAGCTGGGACTGCCGGCTGTTCCAGCCTTTGTTGTCCGGGTCCCGGGCAGGGTCGAGGAAGACCAGGATCCTTTCCTTTTGGTACTCCCTAAGCACGAGGAAATATGCCGTGGGTGCAAGCAGTGCCGCGATTGCCGCAGCCACGCAGATCCATTTCCACTTCAGCCCCGCTACGAAAAGCATTGCCGCCACCATGGGCCAGAGGATCATTGCACTGCCAAGGTCTGGCTGCACGGCGATCAAACCGAAGGGGAGGGCGGTTATCAGCAATATCCCAGCCACATGGCCGGCCCTGGAGATGGTGAAGGCTCTTAGCGACATTATCCAAGCGATAGTCAGGATCATGGCGATCTTGGCGAACTCCGATGGCTGGATGCTCAGAAATCCGAACACCGAGAACCATCTTCTTGCCCCGAACCTAACCTCACCGATAAAAAGCACCAGGGTCAACAGGACCAGGCTGGCAAGGTAGAAGATCGGTGAGAACTGCCTCCATACTCGGTAGTCCACGACGCTCAGGAAAAACCACAGGACTATCCCGAAGCAGATGAAAATGAGCTGTTTTTTCCATATCTCGGGGTTCCCCCCGATCTGCTGCCCTGTGCTGTAGATGTAAAAGACACCGACAGAAAGCAGCGCGGCCACAGGGATTATCTGCATCAGGTCGAAACGGCAGAAAAAGCGCAGCAGCCTGTAAACAGCGGAGTCTCCCGGCGTGTCCAGCACGCCTCCTTTTATCGTGAATCTCATCTCTCTCCATACAATAAAAACGCCGACTCGTCAACGATGTCAGCGAGATATGCTCGTTTCCCCTGCTTTTCCCGCGTACTCGCGGAAGAGGTCAAGGTATATCCTGTAGTTCTCAAGCGAAACGCCCGGCGGTGTCTGGTGGTCGCAGCTCAGGAAAAACCCTCCGTCCGCACCAAGGGGCAGCAGACGCTCGAACTCGGCACGCATCGCGGACTCGCCCGACGGCATCGTCATCTTGTCGAAACCGCCCATCAGAAGCAAGGACGGATGATTCTTCCTGAGCTCGACGATGTCAAGCCCCGACTGAGCCTCCAAGGGGAGTATGCCCTCTATGCCCGCATCGGTGAACCATCCTGCAGCTTCGGAGATGTCACCGTCGGAATCAACGAACACCCTTATCCCCCGCTCCTTCAGCCGCGGCACGACCAAGTCGTAATAGGGCTTCATGAACTCGTCGAACAGCTCCTTCGACAGCATCGGGCCATTGTTGTAGCTCATGTCCTCGGCGAAGGTCATGAAATCCGGAACGCATACCTCGCATATACGGTCAATCGTGGCGAGCATCCACTCGCAGTTCTCCTGGTTTATGCGTTTCATCAAGTCTGGGTTGTCGTAGAATGCGTAAAGATGACGCTCTATCCCGAGCAGCGTCCGCGGAAGCCAGAAAAAACCGTCCAGAGATATCCAGAACACTGCATCGCCACTCTTCTGGAGGCCTGTCCAGCCAGAGAGGAACTCTTGGTCAACCGGGCTTCTTCCCCCAAGCGGATAAAGATACCTCCTCAGTGCCTCGTAGCCTTCCATGTCCCTTATCAGTCCCGAACCATGGGACTCAGGCTTGGGCGCCTCACAGTGTATCGCACTGTACCACTGCTGCAGATATATGTCCAGCCCGAAATGGCGGCAGATGTCGTATCTGTCTTTCAGGCCGGTCGGGAGACCTTCACCGTGCCAACTCTCTACCGTGAGATCCCACCAAGACGCCCACTCGAGGATGGGGAGCCTGTCGAATGGCTCGAAGTTCGCAATCGCGTGGAATCTCTCCCTAGTGTTCATGCATTCTCACCTTTTGCGTTTCTGGGTCAGCAGGTTATGCAGTTCGCTTCCTCTCTCTGCATAATCTAACGGACGCTTCTTGCCTTCACCCCGGGCTCTGGGGTCTGCACCGTTCTCCATCATAAATGCGACCACGTCAAGCTTGTCGGCATCGTTGACATCACCGCTCCTGCTAAGGAAAGCCAGCAAAGGTGTTGACTTGTTCCTTGCCGGAATGTCCACTTTGGCACCCTTCTCGACAAGCAGCTTTATCGGGGACAGCACGTTGTTGTTGATCTTCGCCTTGTCCATACCCTTGAACTGCACAAGATTCACGACATGATAGATGGGAGTCCGTCCGTTTTGATCCTGAGCGTTGACGTCGGCTCCGTGTTGCGCGAACGCCTCGACTATGGTATTTAAAGTCCCGGCAGCCCTGAGATGGCGGCTGTAGGAGAATGCGTGGTTCAGCGGGCTTGCCCCATCGCTGTTCTTGACCTCGATGCCGAGATTTCCCTCCTTGACGATGAACTCAAGGAAACTATCCAGGTCTTCCGGTTTGAGGCCGCCACCCTCGACAATCAAGTGCAGCACACTGTTGCCAGTCTTCGGCTCCGTCTGCTTTAAGTTCGCCCCTTTGCCCACAAGAGCCTTGAGACTGTTGAGGTTCTTGTTTTTCGCGGCCTCTATGACCGGGAAGCTGTAGTACTTGATCTCCTTTCCGGCTAGACCGGGCGACTTGTCAAGAAT
>CAZANS010000052.1:0-10785 GCA_964486565.1 uncultured Victivallales bacterium | reverse complement strand
ACACCCGCACCAACAGACGACGGCTCCGCGGCAAGGACATTAGAATGCCACATCAAAACAGACACAGAAAGGGCAATTGTCTGGAGCATCCTGCAGATCATCCAGTCCCTCCGTCAAGCTGGAAAACCGCCCTGGCGAACATGTCGGCATCGAAGGGCTGAAGATCCTCCGTCTTCTCACCGAATCCGCAGAAGAACACCGGCAGTGCCTGCAGGTTCTGTATCGCAACTGCCATGCCGCCCCTGCCGGTGCCGTCAAGCTTGGTCAAGACAAGACCGCTGATCTCAGCGAATCTCGCAAATTCAGTCGCCTGCCTCAGGGCGTTGGTGCCGATGCCGGAGTCTATGGTCAGCCAGGTCTCGTGGGGTGCGCCAGGAAGGACCTTGCAGGCAACGCGCCTCATTTTTGACAGCTCCTCCATCAGGCCTGTCTTGTTGTGCTGCCTCCCGGCGGTGTCAACTATCAGAATGTCGTACCCCCTTGACTGCACCGACTGCACTGCGTCATATACCACAGATGATGGGTCGGCTCCAGCCTTGGAGGATATCACCGGGCACCCTACCTTTTCGCCCCACAAATTGATCTGCTCCACCGCTGCTGCGCGGAATGTGTCGCCAGCGGCGAGCATCACCTTTTTGCCGTCGGCCTTCCATTTTGCCGCGAGCTTCCCTGCGGTCGTGGTCTTTCCGCTGCCGTTCACGCCGACAAGGAAAATAACCGTCGGCGAGCCTTCTTGGATACATATCTCTCGCTCGTTCCGACACAATATCCCCCGGATGTCCAAGGCAAGAACCTCCCGGGCATCCTCTGCTGTCTTTATCCTACCCGTGGAGTAGCGATCTCGAAGGTCGTCTATCAGAAACCGGGTGGTCTCGACACCGAAGTCGGCACCGAGCAACACAGCCTCAAGCTCATCGTAGGTGCCCTCGTCCCACGCCTTTGCTTCTGAGAAGATTGTCTCCACCGAGCGGGTCATGCTCGTCGCCGTCTTTTGAAGCCCGCGCTTGAATACCGTAAAGATACTTCTCACGGGGGTGTGCCCTCCACATTTGAAATTGGCTCGAAAGTAAAAAAGGCGCGCGGTGTAAGCCGCGCACCTTGACTGTGTGACAGTGAGTCAGGGCTAGGGGAATTACATCATGCCGCCCATGCCGCCCATTCCACCCATACCGCCGCCGCCACCACCTGCCGGGGCGTGGGATTCCTTCTCGGGCATGCTGGTGATCAGGCACTCTGTCGTCAACAGCAGACCTGCGATCGAGGTCGCGTTCTGCAGAGCAGAACGGGTGACCTTGGTCGGGTCGAGTATGCCGGCCTTCAGCATGTCAACGTAGGTCCCGGTGGCAACGTCGAAGCCTTCGGCGCCCTTGCGTTTGGCGACTTCCTGGACGACTATGCTGCCTTCGTATCCGCCGTTGCATGCGAGCTGGCGTATCGGTTCCTCGATAGCGCGGAGGACGATGTCGCGCCCGATGGCCTCATCGCCTTCTAGCTTGAGATCCTTGATAGCCGCCGCCGCACGGATGAGAGCAACCCCGCCGCCGGGGACGATGCCTTCCTCGACCGCTGCGCGCGTGGCGTGGAGAGCGTCCTCGACACGTGCTTTCTTTTCCTTCATCTCGGTCTCGGTTGCCGCGCCTACGTTGATGACTGCCACTCCGCCTGCGAGTTTCGCAAGGCGTTCCTGGAGCTTTTCGCGGTCGTAGTCGGAGGTGGTCTCGTCAATCTGCCTGCGGATCTGGTTGACCCTGCCGACGATTGCGGACTGCTTGCCTGAACCCTCGACGATCGTGGTGTTCTCCTTGTCGATGGTGACCCTTTTGGCTCTTCCGAGCTGGTCGAGCGTCACGCTTTCGAGCTTGATGCCGAGATCTTCGGATATGCATGTGGCGCCGGTGAGTATGGCGATGTCCTCGAGCATTGCCTTGCGCCTGTCGCCGAAGCCGGGGGCTTTCACTGCGCATACGCTGAGTGTGCCGCGGAGCTTGTTGACCACGAGTGTAGCCAGAGCTTCACCTTCGACATCCTCTGCGATGATCAGGAAGGGCTTGCCCTGCTTCGCTACATTCTGGAGCATGGGAAGCATGTCGTTGAGGTTGCTGATCTTCTTTTCATGTATCAGGATGTAGCAGTCCTCGAGCATTGCCTCCATGTTCTCCATGTCGGTGGCGAAGTAGGGGGAGAGATAGCCCTTGTCGAACTGCATGCCCTCTACAACGTCGAGAGTCGTCTCCAAGGTTTTTGCTTCCTCGACAGTGATAGTGCCGTCCTTGCCGACCTTTTCCATGGCGTCAGCGATTATGTCGCCGATAGTGCAGTCCCCGTTCGCGGAGATGGTTGCGACCTGGGCGACCTGTGCGTTCTCGCTGACCTTCTTGCTCATCTTTGCCAGATTGGCGACCAGAGCCTCGACTGTCTTCTCGATCCCGCGCTTGAGGGCCATCGGGTTTGCGCCCGCCGTGACGTTCTTCAGACCCTGGCGGTATACAGCCTCGGCGAGCACAGTCGCCGTGGTCGTGCCGTCGCCGGCGACGTCGGAAGTCTTGCTTGCCACTTCGCGGACCATCTGGGCGCCCATGTTCTGGAAGGGGTTCTCGAGCTCTATTTCCTTTGCGACGGTCACGCCGTCCTTGGTGACGGTGGGTGAGCCGTAGCTCTTGTCGAGCACGACGTTACGACCCTTGGGGCCGAGTGTGGCCTTGACGGCCTTGCTGAGCTGCTCAACGCCGGAGAGTATCTCGCGACGGGCATCATCACCGAACTTGAGTTGTTTAGCTGCCATTTTTTTAAGTTCCTTATGTTTGAATTGTTTTAGCAGATGACTGCGAGAATATCGCTTGAGCTTAGAATCTTGTACTCCTTGTCGCCGAGCTTTACGTCGGTTCCGCCGTACTTGCTGGTGAGAACCTTGTCTCCGACCTTGACATCGAAGGGTACCTTCTTGCCGTCGTCGTCGATCTTCCCTGTTCCCAGTGCGATGACTCTGGCTTCCTGCGGCTTTTCCTTTGCGCTGTCAGGGATGACGATTCCACCCTTGACTTGCTCTGCTTCCTCGATCTGCTCCACAAGGACGCGGTCCCCGAGGGGTTTGATGTTCACTTTCGCCATTTTTTCCTCCTATTTTTTGTTTACTACTCAAGACCTATTATGTTATTCCACCGGCGGCACGAGAGTCATCCTATTCGTGTCGCTTTAGGAAATCGCCGGCTGCCTGCCGGCGGCAATCGCTTAAAACACATACCTACTTCTCATCGTCAACCACTTCCGCGTCCACGACATCGTCATCCTTTGGCTTGGAGGACTTGCTGTCCCCGTCCTGGCCGCCGGGCTGCCCTGAGAATGACGAGGTGTCCTGGCCGGCGCCGGGCGCGCCTGAGCCTCCTGCCTGCTTGTAGATCTCCTCGCCAAACTTCATAAGGTGCTGCTCGATCTTCTGCATGACATCCTTCATTTTCTGGGTGTCGTCGGCATCCTTGGCGCGCTTGAGTTCCTCGATGCCGTCCTTGACCGGCTGCTTTATCTCGTCGGGGAGCTTTTCGTCGAACTCCTTGAGCTGCTTCTCCACCTGGAAGATCATGCTTTCGGCATGGTTTCGGGTGTCCACTTTGTCCTTCTCGACCTTGTCATCTGCGGCGTGAGCCTCTGCATCCTTTACCATCTTATCTATGTCCTTGTCGGACAGGCCTGAGTTGGCCGTGATGGTTATCTTCTGCTCCTTTCCCGTGCCGAGATCCTTTGCTGTCACATGGAGTATGCCGTTGGCGTCAATGTCAAACGCTACTTCGATCTGGGGTATTCCTCTTGGAGCGGGAGCGATTCCCTCAAGCCTGAACCTGCCGATGCTCTTGTTGTCACGGGCCATTTCCCGCTCACCCTGGAGCACGTGCACATCCACTGAAGGCTGGCTGTCGGCAGCGGTGCTGAAAATCTCGCTTTTCCTCGTCGGGATGGTGGTGTTCCTCTCGATAAGGCGTGTGAAGACCCCGCCGAGCGTCTCGATCCCCAGCGAGAGCGGTGTAACATCAAGCAGCACGACATCCTGGACGTCGCCGCCGAGCACGCCGCCTTGGATTGCCGCGCCGCAGGCCACGACCTCGTCGGGGTTGACGCCCTTGTGTGGCTCCTTGCCGAAAATCTCCTTAGCGGCAGCCTGGGCCTTGGGCATCCTAGTCATCCCGCCGACCATGATGACCTCGTTAATCTTGTCCGCGGAAACCCCTGCGTCCTTGAGACATGCCCTCACGGGGATCTTCGTCCTGCTCAAAAGGCCGTCCACAAGCTCCTCGAGCTTGGATCTGCTGATGGACTGGTTGAGGTGTTTCGGGCCGTCGGCATCTGCTGTTATGAACGGGAGGTTGATGTCCGTCGTCGCGCTGGTCGAAAGCTCGCACTTCGCCTTTTCCGCCGCTTCCTTGAGTCGCTGAAGAGCCTGCGGGTCCTTTGAGAGGTCTATGCTGTTGTCCTTTTTGAACTGCTCGACGAGCCACTCTATGATGACTTGGTCGAAGTCGTCTCCTCCGAGATGAGTGTCTCCGTTCGTGGCTTTGACCTCAAAGACCCCGTCGCCGATATCTAGGATCGAGATGTCGAAAGTACCGCCGCCGAGGTCGTAGACTGCGACTGTTTCGTCGCTTTTCTTGTCCAGCCCGTATGCCAGCGACGCGGCTGTCGGCTCGTTTATTATCCTTTTTACATCCAGCCCGGCGATCTTGCCGGCATCCTTTGTGGCCTGCCGCTGGCTGTCGTTGAAATATGCAGGCACGGTGATGACAGCCTCCTTGATCTCCTCGCCGAGGAATGCCTCGGCGTCGGCCTTGAGCTTCTGAAGGATCATTGCGGATATCTCGGGCGGGGAGTAGGTCTTGTCAGCTATCTTTACATGGGCGTCGCCGTTCTTGGCCTCGACAATCTCGTAGGGCACCAGATCCTTCTCGTGCTCTACCTCGTTGTATTTCCTTCCCATGAAGCGTTTGATCGAGAAGATGGTGTTCTTAGGGTTTGTCACGGACTGTCTTTTTGCGGTCTGCCCGACAAGTCTCTCGCCGCCCTTCGTGAATGCCACGATAGAAGGTGTAGTCCTGGAGCCTTCGGCGTTCGCAATTACCTTTGCCTCCCCGTGCTCCATTATCGCCATGCAACTGTTCGTCGTTCCCAAATCTATACCAAGTATCTTTCCCATGTCACCTTTCCTCTATATCGTCTTAAATTATCATTCTGCGGGCAGGATGCATTTAATACATCTGTCCTGCTGGGCAAAACAATAGCAACAATCATGCCAACAAGCAGGTTATAGTAGTTAAGATATTTGTTATAAGCGATTTACAAATTATCACTTTGCTGTGGGCATCTGTGCCACAACGTGCCGTTGCGGGGATCGGGCATCCAGCATGCGACAATTTGACACACCTGTACATTCTGACATCCTTCCCTCAGCAGTTCCTGATTGCGTGATAAAAAGCCGTAAACTAAATTGCATAAGGTGGAGGTTGGGCTACATTATGCGTTCTCTGTGGTATTTTGGGATTCAATCTATGCGGCAATAATTTTCAGGTGAAGTTCAAATGATAACGATATTTCTTGCGTTGATGTTCGGTGGAGGGTTGTATCTGGTTCTTGGCGGCACGACGGAGCTTAATCTGTTCTGGCGAGTTTTCTTTGGTGTTCTAGGAGTTCTTTCGGTACAGCTTCTTGCGGGTCTTTACTTCCGGAAGAAGGTTGGAGCGATGACCGAGGAGATACAAAGGGTGATAATGGCGGGGCAGGAGAGGATCCAGCGCAAGGTGAACATGTTCCAGCAGAGGCCTGCGGGGGGGGTAAAGCACATGCAGATGCTCATTGAGAAGGATCAGAAGGCCTCGTTGCTTGAGGCGGTGTCGCTGACTGAGAAACTTAAGAAGTACTATCTTTGGTCACCCCTGTTGAACAGGCAGGTGGCGACGATGCAGATGCAGTTCTACTACCAGATGGGGGACTTTGTGAAGGTTGACCGTCTTCTGCCGAAATGTCTTTTGATGGAGCATCTGACCGTGGCGATGAAGCTTGCGCGGCAGTACAAGAATAACGATCCCGTATTGGACAAGACTTTCCGGTCGAAGATTCGGAAGTACAAGGGGGACGAGGCGGTGCTGCTGTACTCGCTGTATGTATGGATTCTCTTGAAGCGCGGCGAGAAGGACAAGGCGTTCGAGCTTCTGACGAAGGCCAAGGAGAAGACAGACCACGAGGTGATCCTGAAGAACTGGGAGCACCTGGCGAACGACAAGGCGGGGTCTTACTCGAATGCCGGGTTGGGTGAGGAGTGGTATGCCCTGAGGCTTGAGTCGATGAAGGGGCAGACTAGCCAGAAGAAGGGGAAGCGGTACAAATAGGAACACCATGGTGTCGTCAGGAGAGGGCGGTTTTGCTATGCACACGACATTGATTCCTGGCTGGGGTGTCCCACTTGGGCTTTACGAACCCTACAACTACGACCGGATTGTTGACTTCGGGTTCTTCCCTGGCGAGAGACATGGGCGGGCAGTTTCGGCAGAGCATCCTGGCTTCACCTACATGCCCGACCCGAGTGAAAGCGTGCAAGGGGAGAATCTTGTCGTCGCGCATTCCCTTGGTGCCCTAGCGGCATTGCGAATCTCGCAAGAGTCTCCCAAGTATGGCCGGTTCGTCATTATCGGTGGGTTCGCGAGGTTCACGAGTGCCGATGGCTACGACCATGGCAAGCCCGACTCGGGTGTGGCCATGATGCTTGGGGCGTTGCGTCTGTCGTCGGGGATGGTGCTGAGGAAGTTCCACGAGACCATGTGCCATCCTGCGGCCTTGGATATCCACCCTCCGGGCAAGCCGGACGTGCATCGGCTTGCCGCCGGGCTCGAACACCTCAGGGGCACGGACCTAAGGGACTCGCTGAAGGGGATAAGCAGCCCGTTTTTGGTGATCCATGGGGATTCTGACAAGATAGTATCGCCCCGTCTGGCTGAGTTTCTCGCACACAACATCCCTCGGGCAAAGCTCGAGATCATTGCCGGAGCCGGGCATGCTCTCCCGTTCACTCATGCCGGGGAATGCATGTCACTGATCAGAGAATTTCAAATGCCCAAACCTCGATGGATTTGAGGCGGCGCTACTGGTGCTTCGGGAGGGACGGCGGCCTCGCCGCACCGTCTTCCGCGCCTGCGCTTCCAATGAGGCTCACGCGGATTTTTGCATTTGGGTCTGACAGTCCCTAAGGGTTAAGCGGGGCAAAGTCGTCGGTGATGATTCCTGCTCCAGATATCTGTACCTTCAACACTTTGTCGGGTATCCTGGTTGACATGAATGGGCCGAGCTTGAAGTTCCACTGGTTGTCCCGGTCAAGTTCTTCGGCGCGACGGAGCATGGTGTCGGCGTCCAACGGGTTGTCGTTCGATGCCAGGACAACAAAATTTGTCTGCCCGGGAGAAACAAAGACAACGGCGTAGG
This sequence comes from uncultured Victivallales bacterium, assembly GCA_964486565.1. Classification (GTDB taxonomy): domain Bacteria; phylum Verrucomicrobiota; class Lentisphaeria; order Victivallales; family JAADHT01; genus JAFGFR01. Next base: position 3,330 of record CAZANS010000052.1, on the reverse strand, counting down.
GAAATACCTCACCGATGGTAGCGAGCTGGCTGTGCAGCAGGCGCATGTCCCCGAAATTTGCGATGTTCGCAACCATCACGCCTTGGGGGGCGAGGCATCTGGAGACATTCCTGAAGAACTCGACGGTGGTCAGGTGGAAGGGTATCTCCTTGTGGTTGAAGGCATCAATGAAGATTATGCCGTAGGTCTCCTTTAATCGGTTGACAAAGACCCTGCCGTCTGAGACGACCACCTCTGTCTTGCCGTCTGCACGGAAGCCGAAAAACCTCTCCGCTATCGCTGGAATCTCAGGGTCAAGCTCAACGACTGTCATACGCACATCAGGATACACGCGCCTCAGGAACATGGGCATTATCCCCGCCCCAAGCCCGATGAAAAGCGCGCTGCCAGGCGCAGCATCCATCGTGGCAAGGGAAAGAAAGGAAAACTGCATGAACTTCGGGTGGACCTCCTCGGGCGCGTCAAAACGGATATAGCCTTGGGAGCCCTTCTTGGGGTTGAAAACGAGATGCCTGAACCCGGTCTCGTCGTCCTCGACGGTGATGTTGAAAAACTCGGTTTCCTGGCGGTGTACCACGTTAGAGTTTGGTGTCCGAGGAAGAAATATGCTCCACACATGCTGCCAGAACGACACTTGCGGCACCTTGAACGGCTCGGGCGAGACTTCGCCGCCGCCATATAAAGAATACGGCAGACAAGTGGCTGCGGCAAGCCACAAGGCAAGCAGAACGCGAGCCCGGAACAGCTCAGGAAGATGGATTTCAACCATTCCGTCTTGAATCGAGCTGCCGGATAGAAGCGAGGACTTCCGACCTGCCGCATCTGACAAAAACAGCCTCAAAGATAAGTGACTCTGCATTTTCTTTCTCTATGTCGAACGAGATGGTTTGCGGTGATTTAGACTCGAAAGCCGCATGGATCGCCTCGAGGCATTTACCCGCTGCGCCATGCGGCCACTCGGAGACGTTCGAGCCCAACATCTCGGCAGGGTTCATGAAGGGCTCGAAGCCTAAGGGCTCCTTGATGTCAAGTATCCCGCCGAGCTTGTCTATCCTTACAAGCATGTCGGGGATCGCCTCTATCATCGCCCGTATCTTCGTCTCCGTCCTTTTGGCATCGCTGGCGATCTTGAACCTCGCCTTCTCGGACTGCATGTAGTTCTTGACGACATGGAAGGACATCGCGGAAATTATGATCAATACAAGGAAGGTTACCAGCACCATCGCAGTTGACATGATGCTTACCGAATGGTAGACCTCCTCGAGATACACCCCCGCCCCGACAACCCAGTCCCAATTGCGGTAACGCATCACATAGCTTATCTTGTCCTCGACGTCACCCGATGAGTCCTTCAGCTTCCACTTGTACCTCACAAAATCCCCTTCACCCTCCCGCGCCGACTCAATGAACTCCTGAATGAAGTATTTCCCGTCAGTGTCGCGAAGCATGTTCTGGTTCAGACCCTCCAGATTCGGCGAGTAGGGGTTGACAAGCACCTTCCCCTTCATGTCAATGATCCAGAAGTAATTCTTCATGTCGCTGCCGAAACGAAGACCCCTGATGTGGTCTCTGGAGAAATTTCGGGCCTGCTCCTCGGTGATGGTGCCCGACTCGGCTAAGGAATTGTAGAAGTCGAGGCTCTGCCACGCGGTGGCCACAATATCTTTGACTGCGGCCTTCTCCTTCTCGATCTGGTTTTTGCGCACCATCGGGACGATGACAATAAACAAAGCGGAGACAAACACGACTGCCGTCACGAAGAAAGGCAGGATCGTGCCGAAAACTATTTTGTTCTTTACTATCGTCATCAGTGTTTCTTCAGCTCCTTGGCCCGAGGATTCTTCCCCTCTCGGCAAAAAAATTGAATGTTCCAGCCCGGCATGGGACAATTTGTCCCGTTGCCCCTGCCGGGCTGGATGCATGCCCACCGGGACGTTTCTATCGCTCGAACATCTCGCGGATGCGATTGCCGGTGACCTCGACAGGGTGTTTGCCGAGCTCCTGTCTCTTCTTCAGAAGGTTAGGCGCTCCGTTCTTGCTCTCGGCCAGCCAATCCTTCGCGAACTGCCCGTTCTCGATCAGCTTGAGCGACTCCTTCATGCGCTCCTTCACATCCGGGGTGATGATCTTCGGCCCGTTGTAGTACTCCCCCCACTCCGCTGTATTCGAAATCACGGCGTTCATCTTCTGGATGCCGCCCTCGTAGATCAGGTCAACGATGAGCTTAAGCTCGTGCACACACTCGAAATATGCCATCTCCGGCGGATAACCCGCCTCGACCAGCACCTCGAACCCAGCCTTCATCAGGTCAACGCAGCCGCCACAAAGCACGTTCTGCTCGCCGAACAGGTCCTCATAGGTCTCCTGCTCGAAGGTGCACTCGAGGCAGCCTGCACGGGTGAACCCCATGGACTTGGCCATCGCCAGTGCGATATCCAGAGCCTTCCCGCTGGCGTTGTTCCTCACGGCCACAAGACCCGGGACACCAAATCCCGCAAGATAGGCCTTGCGCTCTTCCGTCGCAGGGCTCTTCGGCGCCACCATGATCACGTCAACATTGTCAGGGGGGAGAATCTGCTTGTACACAATGTTGAACCCGTGAGAGCACGACAACGCCTTCCCGGCCTTCATGTGCTGCTTGATGTCATTCTCGTATACTGGCCCGTGGAACTCGTCGGGTAAAAGTATATGCACCACATCGGCCTTGGCCGCCGCGTCGGATATGCTCATCACCTCGAAGCCGTCCGAAACGGCCTTGTCGTAGGAGGGATCTTTAATAGACCCGATTATCACGTTTACGCCCGAGTCGCGCATGCACATGGCCTGTGCCGAGCCCTGGCTCCCGTACCCGATGACCGCCACTGTCTTACCATTGAGGACCGCGAGGTCCGCATCCTTGTCGTGCAGAATCTTGATCATGCCTAAACCTCCATTGTTGAACATGCAAATCACTAAATATCTCCCTGCCATGACAGCCTTTCCTCGATCTCGCAGGACGTGCCAGGCACAAGCCCCGCCATAAGTCCCGAAGACCCGGACAGGGCAAAAAATGAGTCCTAACATAGAACTCTACACCACTTTTGCAAGGCGCATAGGAAAAAAAACTCGAAAACCTCGGGAAATCACGCTTGCCTTTGACATCCTTGTTGCTATCTTAATGCCCTTCAGGCGACCGGGGCCGTAGCTCAGTCGGTTAGAGCAAGCGACTCATAATCGCTTGGTCGTAGGTTCGAGTCCTACCGGCCCCACCACCTAATTTAGCCTCAAAACTTCCACCAAGGGCCTCCTCGGGGCCACGGGGTCACACTTGGGGTGTTAAAAATTTGCCGT
>CAZANS010000051.1:0-10800 GCA_964486565.1 uncultured Victivallales bacterium | reverse complement strand
TCGCAAGGAAAGCCGCGGCCTGCACTACACGCTCGACTATCCGGACATGCTTCAGGTCGCGGGCGATACGGTGATCCGCGACGCGCCGGGCGGGAGAGGGTGATCGTCTGGCTGGTGCCGCGATCGCTGATCGCGGCGTAGATGCCGAAGCCGCTGGCCTGGCCGGGCGGGCCGTAGTCGATCACTTGCTTGGTGAACGACTCTCCGTTCCATTTGAAGTAGTATATCCCGTAGTCGTCCCATTCTCCTACATCGTTTCCGCAATGGGCGCGGTGGCGTTTTCCTGTGACGAGCTCAGGTTTGCCGTCGCCGTCAATGTCCTTCCAGATCATGTCGTGGTACTGTGCGTTGAAAGGATCAATCTGATGTTTGATCCATGAGCGGATGCCGTCTTTCCCGCGCTGCTGTTCGAGCCAGACCAGGCCATATCCGTGGCCGTTGCCTACGATGATGTCGTTCGTCCCGTCTCCGTTGATGTCCACGACCAGCATGGGAATACTCGAGCCCCACCAATCCAGACTGAATTCGGGATGGCATATCCATTTGTCTTTCCAGGGATTTGCCGGACATTCAAGCCAGCCTTTGTGCAAGACGATGTCCATCCTGCCGTTTCCGGCGATGTCACCGCAGCCGAGTCCGTGCCCCTGTCTCTCTTTTCCTGTGAACTCATGGATGACGATTTTCTCGAATTCTCCGGTCCCTTTTCCATTGCTGTCCGTCTTGAGCTTGAACACTTTCACATCCCCGGCGCCGGGCGTATTGGGAACAATTTCGACAATGCCGTCGCCATCAATATCCCATGCGCGTGTGGTCTCGATATTTCCTGTCTCAGCGATGACGTGTTCTGTCCACGGCTTGCCTGCCTCTCCCGGATTTTCACGCCAGCGGAGCGTGCTGCCCCACCAGCCGCCGGTGATGAAATCAGGCCGCCCGTTCCCATTGATGTCCAGAGGAATAGTCGAAAAATCATCGTAATATTCACCATACTTGTTCACTGCCCCGATCTCGTGTTTCTTCCTGAAGTCCGGCCCTTGGTACCAGAAGCCACCAGACACGATGTCGGGAATCCCGTCGTTGTTCACGTCAATTACCGCTGCGGACTCGAAAGTCTCGTCTGAAACCCATACTTTTTTCCATTTTAACGGCATTGTGTCAATTCCTTTTTTTAAAGTGTTTCTTATGGATCGCCGGTCTCCTGACCGGCTCCAGTAAAGCCGAACTGGAGTTCGACACCCCGTGCCACTTTTGCAATTACATCTATCGTTTTATCGATTCACATAAAAGCTTTATTTTTTGGGCGGCATATATGAAATTCTCCCATTTCGCGTCCGGAGCAATAAGATGATCAAATCCGGGGACGTAGCGCCCTTTTAAAATCATGGTAGCCGCCTTTTCAATTTCGACATCCACATCTGCCCTGTTCCTTGAAAGAGCATTCTTGTCCAGTCCTCCAATGATTCCAAGTCCGGGATATTTCCTCCTATATTCCAGGATGTCGTTTCCAGCCTGAACCTCGAAAGGGAAGAACATATTTACCCCATGCTTCATCATCAGAGGAACAAGTTCCGAGCAGTCGCCGTCCGTGTCAACTGAGACAATCCTCACGCCGTTGGCCTTTGCGAAATCCACGATCCTGTGATAGCACGGCATCATGAATTCCTCAACCATCGCAGGGGAGATCAGAGAGCCCTGACGGCCTGACATATCCTCCCATATATGGATATGATCGATCTGAACCTTTTCAGCCACGCGTTCCCATAATCCAATCCAGAGACTGGTATTATACTGCATCATATCCTTGACCATCTCAGGTTCGGTGATGAAGCTTATGAGGAGTTCCTCAGTACCCAATATGTCGCGTACGGTTCCGAACACGCCCCATGGGAAAGTTCCTACCTGTACAGCCTCACCTGTTGTTTTCAGGCGGTTGACAAATGTAGGCCAGTTTTCCGTTACCCTGCCATCAATCTGATCAAGTCGGTACCTTTCCTTCTTTATACGATCCCAGTCGTCCGGCGTTTTCACCGGATAGTCAAGAAATTCAGGCATGGATCCGCCATCCTTGCGGTTGCGCATGGTGATACCACGCCAGTCCACAGTGACTATTGTCTCACCCTCATCTGCGATTGTCTTATTTTCGTAATGGGGGAAAGGTCCGCTTTCTAAAAGAGGGACTGCGAAGCTGTGTTCAAATCCAATGATTTTTCCGGGATCAAGTGTCTTATCATCGGCTTCCTTCTTCCAGTTTTCCAGGGTCTCCCCCCATGGACACCATCCAATGCCCACTCCGAAAGGTACACGGTCAATGTCGCCTCCTGTCAGGCATCGGACAATCCTTTCCCCGCATTTCATTTTTCCCCTTTCATCTCTGCGAGTTTCCCGAATCTGTGGACTATCGCAAGTGCGGGATCTAGAGGGACATCCACGGGTTTCACGTTCTTTGGAATTCTAACTGTAGGTTTCGGCGTTATTTTCCTGCCTGCGAACTGGGGCAGCCATCTGCGGTGCGCCTCGAGCATTTCGGAGGCCATGTCTCTGGCTTCGGCCAGAGTGCAGACCGCACTTGTAAGAGGATCCATTGCGAGGGCATGGACGATGTTTTCAGGATTTGCGGTTAGCGAAGCTTCAACCGTAAGCTGCTGCACAAGCACGTTGCTCATGTTGAGGGCGGCGCACTGTGAAGGGAGATTTCCAATCCTGACCGGATGGAAACCCTGCTGGTCCACGAAAACCGGCACTTCGACGCAGCAGCCTTCCGGAAGATTCGTTATGTAGCCGTCGTTCCTTATGTTTCCATTCAGCTTGAATGGGATGCCAGTTGTTTTTGCCTCGAGAATATAGCTGCAGTACTCGACGCTGCGTTTTGCCAGGTTTGTATCTTCAAATTCGAGATAGTCTATCTTGTCGAATTTGTCTGCGAGGAATGAGCAGTATTTGTAGTATGCTCCGCTTTCCCCTCCGAACGCAGGCTGGTCGCAATAGAGATCGAGAGCCTTTTTATTCTTCCTGAACCACGGGATGTATTCCGAAAGATGCCCGGTGCTTTCGGTCATGAAATATCCGAAGTGGCGTGCGACCTCGCATCTCACCTTCTCGTTCAGATAATATTCAGGCTTCTCGATATTCTTCATTATCGCCGGATTGATGTCTTTCCCGGTTCTGGCGTCCCTGAGCTCAAGGAACCAAGCCATATGGTTAATGCCCGCACAGAGATAATCAATGTTCTCCTTCGGGACAACGGCGTAGCGGCTCAGGAGATCGAGTGTTGTCTGGACGCCATGGCAAAGACCTATGGACTGGATGTCGGATGCGGCTTTCCCAAGGGCAAAACAGTTCGCAGCCATGGGATTGCTGTAGTTCAGGAGAAGGGCATCCGGACAGAGCTTCCTCATGTCCTCCGCAATTTCCACAAGAACCGGGATGGTGCGAAGTCCGCGGAATATTCCACCCGCGCCAAGAGAGTCTCCGATGCACTGGTCCACTCCGTATTTCAGCGGAACTTCGTAGTCTATCTTGAAGGCGTCAAGTCCGCCGACCTGGATCATCACAATTACAAAGTCAGCTCCTTCAAGAGCCTTCTTCCTGTCGAGGGTCGAATATATTTTCGTGGGCAGGCTGTTCTCCTTCACGACTTTCTTCAGGAACTTCTCCATCCTGTCGATCTTGGGCTTAGTCCTGCTCATCAGCCAGATCTCGCTGCCCCTGAGTGCCGGAGTGGCCATGATGTCCATTGAAAGCGTCTTGCAGAAAATCTGGCTACCCGCACCGATCATTGCAATCTTAGGCATGATAAACCTCCTATTCCCCTGTCAGATGTTTCAGATATTGTCTCGCAACTGTCAGATCTTCGAGCGCTTCCGCCGCAGCGCATAGGGGGGGCATGTCTCCTCTGACGGCGGATATGAAATTCATGGCCTGCTGTCTCATCGCATGGATCCACGGCATCTGAGGTATGACTGTCTCAGGAGTCTTTCCATCGCCCGGGTCCTTGAAGATCTCGACCCGTCCCGGGGTGTTGATCCTCAGCGGAGATGGCAGATCGAGTTTCACCCATCCCTTCTCGAAACATACCAGAGCCGATTCCTGCCAGTCGAGAGTCGTTGAGTACGGGGACATCTCCAATGAGACAGTTATGCCGTTCTCGCTTGTTCCTGCAAGCAGGACTCTGTTCGGATCCGCGTATGTGACCTTGTAGTTCTCGCCGATCAGATAGCGGATCAGGTTAATCTGGTGGATGTAATAGTTCACAAAGGTGATGTATTTGTCATAATTTTCGGCATCCATGTCGGACGGCGCAGGCTCACGCTGAAGATCCTTCAGGTAGTCGTCCTTATTGATCAGGTCAAAGAATCCGTTGGATACCCAGTCTCCGGCAGGCATGAGGACACGTATGTATTTAAGCTTTCCGATTTCGCCGGACTTCTTCAAGTTCTCGATTTCCTTCTTCGCGTGTATCGAGGCCGGATCACTGCGCTTGTGGTAGCCGACCATTATCCAGGTCCCGGATTTTTTCAGACATTTCAGGATTTTTTCGCCCGACTCTATCGTGCTTGAAAGCGGCTTTTCAATGAATATAGGAATCTTTGCACATAGGAGTTCTGGGATAAGGACACCGTGCCTGGTAAACGGCTGCGAAGCCACTATCGCATCAAGCTTCTCCTTCCTGAGCATCTCGGTTGCCTCGGAATAGACCTTCCCGACATTGTAACGTTCAGCTACGGCATTCGCCGTCTCTTTCCTCGGTTCAGCAAGCGCAACCACTTCGCATTCAGGAATAGTCGCATAGTTTCTCAAATGCGCGCATTGCCCCATTCCTCCCACCCCCGCAAATCCTATCCTCATCCTGCTGTTTTTCTTTTCCATGATATTTCTCCATTTACATTAATTGCTTTTGCATCTGACTGAATGTATGCTCTATTATCACCATAGTCAAGTTAATTTTCGTGATGGATATTGCTGTAATATTGACATAGGTTGCTACTTTAAGGATCACATGGACATGTATAAATTCAAGCACGTAGGACAGAATTACCAGAAAAAGGCCTGGCATATACGAAGGCATTCACATGCCTATCACGAGATAGTCGTGGTGATGCGTTCTCAGGAGAAAGTCTCGATTAAAGACAAATTAATTGAGGTGTCCGAAGGCGATGTGCTTGTCTTCAGGCAGGGGCTCGCACACGAAGAGTGGAGCAGTGGTCATACACCTCTCGACACCATTTTTTTTTCGTTCTCCTCAGGTGATCTCCCTCCGGAAATCCCTGTTAAAATTTCAGATTCGAAGGGGCGGCTGAGGATTATGGCGACATGGATGCTGAATGAAAGCAGGACTCTGCATGCACCGGAATCATCATTGCTTCTGAACAGTTGTCTGGACACATTTATCGCTGAATTAACGAGATTGGTCAAGCACCGGGATTCCCCTCTTGTGGAGAAAATCCGAAGTCTGGTCCTGAGGAATCCGGCAGAAAATCACTCACTTGAATCTCTTGCGAAATCCGCAGGTCTCAGTAAATTTCATTTTCTCAGGAAATACAGGCAGATGTCCGGAGTTTCACCTGCGGATGATGTCAGACGCATACGGCTCAGCCTCGCAAAGGACATTCTGATCTCCACCGACGAGCCACTGAAGTACATTGCGGAAAAAGCAGGACTCCGCAATGAGACAACCCTCTGCAGGCTGTTTCAAAAATACTACCGGAAATCCCCCGGCCAGTTCAGAAAATGAAATTGCATCTTCAGACTTCTTGATCTCGGGCTAGTGAACAATCGTGTTTTTGCGTTGCCAGATTTCTCCCTAAAACCATTCTGAAGCGATTTGAAAGCTGGTTCGCCTCAACTGTTTTCAAAAGGTTCGTCAACATGCCCGGGAAGGTCGTATTAGACGGCAGAACTTTCCAGATAAGAATCAGAAAGAGAGCCCACACTCCTGTCCCTAAAGATTTCCTAGCTCGACCGAGCGGTCGCACGCAGCCCTGAGCGCAGATTCTACCAGTCCCCTGAAGTCGCCCTTGGACAAGACCTCCAAGGCCGCCGCTGTGGTTCCCCCAGGAGAGGTAACCGCCCTCCTGAGCGCGTCTGGAGCCCCCCTCCCCTCTAGAACCATCTTCGCCGCCCCGGCAAACGTCTGAGCCGCAAGCTCGAGCGAGACATCCGCGTCCAGCCCCAAGTGCTCGCCAGCATCCGCCATGGCCTGCATGAACTCGAACACGTAGGCCGGCCCGCTGCCGCTGAGTGCCGTCACCGCATCCATCAGGTCCTCGGGCATCTTTCTGACAATCCCGAGAGGGCGGAAGATAGACTCTACTATCTTTTCGTCCTCTTCCGAGGCCTCCGGGGAGCATGAGTAGACGCTAGCTCCGGCGCCGACCAGCAGGGGAGTGTTTGGCATCACCCTGACTATCCTGCCCGTCCCGGAGAGACGCTCAAGCTTGGAAATCTTGATGCCGGCCGCGATAGACACCAGCAAAGCCCCGCCGCAACCTCTTGCGAATTTCGCAAAAAAATCCTCCACGGACTGAGGCTTCACAGCTAAAATCAAAACATCTGCCTCGCGTGACGCACCTTCCTCCGAAGGGTCGAGGCATGCCGCGCCAGTGGCAGCTCGGAAACACTCACGCGCATCAGGAGATACATCCACTGCAGAAACCGACCCGCGGGAAAACACGCCACGCTCGATTATGCCCGCGGCAATCGCAGTCGCCATCTTCCCGGCACCGATAAATCTCAAATTCATTGATCCTGCTCACTTCCTGCGTATGAACTCGTCTATCTTCTTCTCGATGCGGATTGTCCTGTTCATTGACTTCTGGTGCAGCATCTCGCGCAGGCTCTCGAACTCCTCGATCTGCTCCCTGTTGGAATGCAGATGTGCAAGCACAAAAGGCACTGCAAGGATGATGAACACAACGGAGACGACTATCGAGCGCAAAAGAATGGTCCTCAGTTTGCTGTTCACCGTGCGTATATCTATATCGGCTCCGGCGATATAGGTGTTCCCCTTGGGGCTCATTTGCCTGATCAGCACCGATCTGAATGTACCCCAGCGGTCTGTCGCCACATCGTAGAGCGGCACGTCTGATTCAAAGGAATTCAAGGTGCTCTGACTCGCCTCCTCGTAACTCTCGAAGTAGGGGGATATCTCACCTTTGACGATCTCGGCGGCGGTGTTGCTGGTGGACGTGAAGTAGACCTTCCCGTTCTTCTCAACCATCGTGTATGCGTAGACTATGCCTGTCTTGTTGACATAGTCCGAGAGTATCCGGCCGATGCGCAGATGCTCATCCTCGGGAATCGAGTCTTCCGCGACCGCCCTGTCATGGAAGTCTTCAGGAAGCAAATGCCTTATGTTGGATGCTGCGTAGTAAAGCTTGTCGTCAACGCTCCTGATGAAGGCCTTGCTGCCACTGACATAAGACCAAGTCCCGTAGCCCAAAACAAGCAAAATGTAGACAATGGCGACAAAGGTAAGAGGCTTAAGCTTGTTCCATGCAGAAAACATATCATATCCCCGTCAAAGTAATTAGACATCAATGCTTATTATACCACCTCGGGGAATCAAAGTCAAGCGACAGCGGAGGCTGCACGAAAAATATTTTTGAAAAAATCATGCTCGGCACTTGATTTCCTTTGCCGAAAGTGTTATTATGAATGTGCTTAATAAACCACCGGTTGTACTGCCAAGTTACTGAATGACATGTCGAGACAGGGATTGTCTTCCGTAATCGTCCTTTGGCGGCCAAGCCGGCATCAAGGAAATCAAGCTTATGTGTTCTGCTAGGGTGAAAGGAAGGCAAGGCAAGGGGATAACGGGCGGAGATTCGGGTAAGGCAACAGATGAAACCGCCCTGGGGACGCTTGAGGAACAGCACAGGCAGCTTCTCTCGATATTCGACGGCATAAACGAGGCGATCTACGTCAGCGACCCGGAGACCTACGAGGTGCTTTTCGTCAACGAGGCGCTCAGGAAGATCATAGGTAGAGATCCTGTGGGGAAACTCTGCCACCGCGAATTCCAAGGCAAGGACTCCCCCTGTGAGTTCTGCACCAACAAGATAATCAAGGGAATAAAGCCCCGGACCCATATATGGGAACACTACAATCCTGAGCTTGACCGGACATTCGCGCTTCATGACAGGATTTTCCGATGGCCCGACGGGCGGGACGTACGTGTCGAGCTTGCGGTGGACATAAGCGACCGCAAAAGGGCTGAGGACTCGCTGCGTGAGAGTGAGGAGAACCTCAGGGTAACCTTGAATTCCATAGGAGACGCGGTAATCGCCACCGACACCAAGGGGATAATCACAAGGATGAACCCGATAGCCGAGAAGCTCACAGGCTGGTCCTTCATGGAGGCAAAGGACAAGCCAATAAACAAGGTGTTCAACATCTTCAACAGTCAGACCCGGGAGCCCTGTAGGACTCCGGTGGAGAAGGTCGTCGAGACAGGGAGGATCATAGGTCTTGCGAACCACACCATGCTCAAGTCCAAGGACGGGGAGGAGTATCAGATAGCGGACTCGGGGGCGCCGATCAAGAACGATCTGGGCCATACTGTCGGTGTCGTGATGGTGTTCAGGGATGTCTCCCTCGAACACGCCATGCAGGCGCAGCTTATCCACTCCCAGAAGCTTGAGGCTCTGGGCATGCTTGCCGGCGGCATAGCCCATGACTTCAACAATCTGCTTGTCGGTGTCTACGGCTACATTGACCTTGCCCGGGCGGTGACGGATGTCCCGGAGGTCGAGGACTGCCTGAACTCCGCGATGAAGTCGCTTGAGAGAGCGCGCGCTTTGACAAGCCAGATGCTGACGTTCGCGAGGGGCGGAGTGCCGCACAGGAAGGCCGAATACCTATTCCCCTTCCTGAAGGAGGCTACGAATTTCGCGCTCAGCGGCTCGAACGTGTCATGCCGATTCAAGATCCCTGATGATCTCTATCCCAGCATCTGCGACCGAAACCAGATCGAGCAGGTCATCGGGAACATAGTCATCAATGCGCAACAGGCCATGCGCGACGGCGGGACTATCAGGATGAGCGCGCAGAACTGCCTTGTCGAAAGCGGAAACCATCTAAACCTTTCGAATGGGCAATACGTCAGGATTTCAATATCCGACAACGGCCCAGGCATGGTCGAGGATGTCGCCAAGAGGATTTTCGACCCGTTTTTCAGCACTAAGGCCAAGGGGCAGGGTCTTGGGCTTGCCACAGCCTACTCTATAATCAAGCGGCACGACGGGGCAATAGATGTTGAGTCGGAACCCGGCCATGGCAGCACCTTCCATGTCTATATCCCCGGTGCCGAGAAGGGTATGCCGACGGCCGCCTCCTCCTCTGGTTCTGCCGACACAGGAAGGATACTCCTGCTCGACGACGAGGAAATAGTCCGGAACGCTCTCGCCGCAATGCTCAAGTCTCTGGGATATGAGGCTGTCACCACGACTTGCGGCGAGGAGGCCCTCGAGATCTTCTCGAAGGAGCACAAGGCCGGGAGGATATTTACAGCCATGATCTTCGACCTGACAATCCCGAGCGGGATGGGCGGGAAGGAGGCCGTGATTCATGTGCGCAAGGCATGCCCGCAGATCCCGATATTCGTGGCAAGCGGCTACGACGACGATCCCGTACTTGCGGACCCCGCAGCCTTCGGATTCACAGCCTGCATCAGAAAACCCTTCACCATCAGCGAACTAGCCAGGATGCTGGACTCATTCGTCCAGAAGGATTGAAGGTCATGTTCCCGTTGTCGTCCTGGGCGGGGGATCATATTGAACCCATTGACGTGAACTGATTGAGAGAATTTGCCGTATAGACGCTCTGGACGTGGTTCGCGCGGAGTTTTAAATCGGCTCTTGAATCCATCATTGAGCAATGTAGATTATACCTTCCCGGCTGCGGCTGTTCCGCAGTTCTGTGCGTTAGTTAGGAGGAGACGTTCATGTGGCAGTATCTGACCAAGCGCTCGATGATGGCGTTGCTGACGCTTGTCGTGATCATGCTGGTGAGTTATCTTCTTCTCCGTCTTGCCCCCGGGGACCCGACCAAGAGCACATTCCTTGGCGAGGTCAGCGGAGCGGAAGGACTGTCTGCCGAGAAGGGTGCATTCGCCAGAAACACTGCGCTGGAGCAGAAACTTCACCTGAACAAGCCTGTCATCGTGGGATTCATGCTGTGGCTGAGGAACGTTGTGACATCGTTTGATTTTGGCGAGTCTGCCTCGGTGGACAAGGGCAGGCCAGTGGCAAATCTGATCATGGAAAGATTGCCTGTCACGGTCACTCTCAACGTATGGGCTATAGCGATCATCTATCTTCTTGCGATCCCCATCGGGGTACATTCGGCGGTGACCAAGAACAACGTGCTGGACCAGGCGATCACCTTCTCGCTCTTTTTACTCTATTCGCTGATGAGTTTCTGGGTGGCGTTGCTTCTCCAGGCGACCTTGTGCGAGGGCGGGCGTTTCCCGATATTCCCGTTGACGGGCCTGCAGCCCGAGACAACATGGGGAAAATCAATATGGCAGATCATGCTCGAGACATCCATGCACTACGTTCTCCCTGTGTTCTGCCTTAGCTATGCCGGATTCGCCGGGCTTTCCAGGTACGCGCGTGCGGGCATGTTGGAGGTCGTCCGGCAGGACTACATAAGGACAGCCCTGGCAAAAGGGCTGGCCGAGCATGTGGTCATTCTAAAGCACGCGCTCAGGAACGCGATGATAATTCTGGTGACCTTGTTCGCCGGAATACTCCCAGGGCTGGTCTCGGGAAGCATCATCGTCGAGTTCATATTCAACATCCCCGG
>CAZANS010000050.1:0-10975 GCA_964486565.1 uncultured Victivallales bacterium | reverse complement strand
AATCAACATCAACACGGTGCAAACCGCAGCAAGTCCGACATAACGGGTAAAAGAGATAATCCGCATCAATTCACGCGCGGTTTTGGCGGCGAACTCCTTTTCCGAACCGGTATGTGTCGGTTCAAGATCGTTTTTAAACTCGGCATCGATCGCGCGTGCGACATCCTTCATTTTCTGAAACCCAGTTGTTTTAACCTGATATTGGGTAACATATCCAAGGCTGTTGCTGTTTCGCTGCAGAAACTCAAGGTGAACATAGCTGGCGAATTTGTCCTGGCTCCGCTTAGATTCAACAATGGCTGCGACGCTGGCAATAACGCCGGCAGACTCAAAGGTGTCACCAACTTTCAACCCCCGTTTCAGCGCCAGCTCTCTGCCGATAACGGCTGCATCTGAGCGTCTATACCACTCGGCGATACTGCCGGAAACAACAGTGAACGCAGTTTCAAAATACGGCATATCCTCCGCTTTAATACCACGAAAGGTGATCACGTCCAAGCTGGTGTTGCAATTGCTGACTAGAACTTTGACTGGGACTGCTCTTTCAACACTGTTGATCTGTTTGATCCTGTTTTGGTAGTGTTGAGGTAAATTACTGGAAAATGGGCAAAACCTATCCTTGCGGAAAACGATTAAAATAGTATCGTCCGCAGTGGTTTCTGTCGCGCTACGCATGCCCGCTTGCATTGTTTCGACGCAGGTAAACAAAAACATCCCGGTGCCAACACCAAAAACCGTAAGCATGCTCCGGACCGGATGACGCATAATCTGCTTCAAGGCCAGAAACAGGAGGTTGATTAACCACATGCTAGACCTCCTCCAGTTTTAAGCTTTCAATCAGTTTGCCTTTTTCGAGGTGAAGGACGCGGTCAGCCCAACTTTTTGCCTTCGTGTCGTGCGTTACCATAACAATCGTCTTGTGCAATTCCTTGCTAAGCTGTTTGAGCAGATCCATGATCTGGCCGGCCGCGGCTTTGTCAAGGTCGCCAGTCGGTTCATCGGCGACCAGCAAAGGCGGGTCATTGACCAAAGCCCGCGCAATTGCAACCCTTTGCTCCTGACCACCAGATAACTGCCGCGGATAATGCTCTTCTCGGCCGTGCAGCCCAACCAATTCCAGCGTCAGCATAACTTTGTGGTGGCGCTCTTTCCGGCTCAACGGCGTGATCAACAGTGGCAACTCGATGTTCTCGTATGCCGTCAAAACAGGAACAAGGTGGTAAAGTTGAAAAATGTAGCCGACATTGTGGCGCCGCCACAGCGTCAATTGACTGCGGCTCATGCGAGCGATATCCTTGTTTTGAATAATCAACTGGCCGCTAGTCGTGTTGTCAATGCCGGCAATGAGGTTCAACAGCGTTGTCTTGCCGCTCCCGGAAGGCCCCATCAACAGAAGAAATTCGCCGCGTCTGACATCCAAGTTCAACTCTTGAAGCGGTGTCACTGTATTGGTACCCTTGGCGTATGATTTTGTCAGATGACGGCAGGATATCATGATGTTTTCAGATTGTGTCATTGTTTAGTGCTCCACACTGTTTTGTGTTTTTGCCCGGGCACCCTCTTTCAACCCGGCAGTATCGCTGGTAACAACCATTTGTCCTGGATTGATGCCGGTCTTGATCTCGATCCAGTCCTCCTTTTCTGCCTGCCCGATGGCAATAGATTTTCTGCTAAGCCGATTGTTGCCGGGATTGAGAATCCATACCGAGCCAGAGCTTGCGTCAATAAATTGAATTGCCCTTTTCGGAATAAAAATTCGTACCCGCTCACCAGAATCATCTTCAGTTGGTGCCTTTGCCATGGTTTGAAATTTAACTTTTGCCAACATTTCCGGACGAAGCTTCAGGCTGGGATCGCGAATCTCAACTTTTGCCTGTAGCGTGTTGCGTTGGATATCGGCCATGCCGACAATTGATGTAACACTGCCATTGTTTTTTTCTCCCGGTAAAATATCGAATTCAATAATTGCCTCCTGCCCCACCGACAACGCCCCGGCATCCGCAAGCGGGACATCAACGCGCACCTGCAACATCTCGGGACGGTATAACTCGGCGATAACAGCGGAATCGGGATTGTCGGAAGTAACATTATGCTTGCTGCCGACAACAGCACGCAGACGCATGATGATACCATCAACAGGGGAATGAATCTTGATCCGGCTGAGATTAAGCTTAGCCCGCTCGATCCGGACTGATTGCTGACGCAATTTCATCTCGGCATTGGCGATCATCGCTTTTTTTACCGCCAGTTCAGATCCCAAGAGAATCTTTTTCGCTTCGGTGTCTTCCAGAATTGCCTCCTGAATATGACATGCATGTACAATCTGTTCCCGCTGGATTTTGGAGATCGCGGCTCCGGCTTTAGACAGAATCGCCCGCTCATTCTCCAATTTTGCCAGTTCTGCACTGGCAGTTTTTATGCGCCTGTCTTGATGGACCAGGTTAGCCGCAGCTGTCATCATCTCTGCTGTAGCGATTGCCACCGCACTCTCCATGATCCCTAATTCAGCTTCTGCTTCGCGCAAATCGAGAATCAGGTCTTCGTCAATTAACTGCGCCAGAACATCGCCTTCCTTGACTTGGTCTCCTTCAATGAAATGAACCTCACGGATGATGCCATCGACTAGCGTGGAGACCTTGATCTCTGTCGGTGCCGGTTCCACCCACCCAGCCGCCTGGAAAGCGATTTGACCTTGACGAACATGACGAACATCAGCTTTAACCGCAATCGCGGCTACGGTTGAAACACTGGCCGCTGGTACCAGATGTTCCCAACCGGCAAAGAGAAAGAGAGCTGCAACAAGCCCTGTCATGCCCAAAAACAACAGGCTTCCTGACTTGCGTTTTGGCTTATAGCTCATGTCTAAACTGGTGGCAGGCTCCGAATGAGCAGAGCTCAGGCCATGAATTTTCGATAAATTTTTATTCATTTGTGTTGATCGTCGGTTTGCGTTCGCTACAAGGAAAAGAGAGTTGCCCGGCAGCAAGGAAAATGAGCCGTCCAGGTATGTTGCCCAAAACAATAGGATAACACCACGGCAACATTTAGCTGCCAGAACAAACGGGAGCTAAACGGGAGGGAAGATCAGCAAATGATAACGATACTTTTCAAATGCAATAACACAGACGACGTTCGCACCGCATTCTCATGGAGATAACGGGAAACCACGATCTGCGGATAAAGGCATCTGCTTGGGTCAAAAACGGTCTTGATTATAGGGGTGTCCTGACCCTTCTTCTGCGCCGACTCCTGCTGACGGGACAACGCAACATCTGGCGGTTGGCAAAGGAAACAGGAATCAGCCGATGATATAGGACAAAAACATCTTGATTCGAAAACGAGGAGATCAGCCTCCTGGCAACAGCGACAACCTGTTTTGTTAATCTCAACGTCCTGATGATGGTGTCCGGTAATTCGAGAACAATCAAGGTCGTCGTTTGAGGCACAAGAGAAATAGGACAACACTCCGTTAAAAGTCAGCAAGCCGAGTAGCGTCAGCATCAGAACGGCCGCGTCAATCCGAATTATTTTCCCAGATTTTCTCTTCATCTCTTTATTTACTGATAAGAATTTCGCTTTCTTCATGGATTATAATCTACATGCGTTGATGGCAAAGTTCAAGTATGAGATGCCAAAAAAATTCGGACATCTTGATTCCGCATTCAGATCCAGCCTCGGAATAGTGCGCCCCGCAGGAAAATGAAAGTGGCACCGTGCCCGGACGACAGAGGGCGGAGGACAGATGACGGAGGACAGATGACGGAGGACAGATGACGGAGGACAGATGACGGAGGACAGAAGACAGTAATCGGTGTCAGGTGTCAGGGGGGACGAGAGGAATTGCCGGGATAATGTAGCGTAACCGTCCCGGTTGCGATTGATGTTCTCAAGCGAGACGCTTGAGCTACATTGGGGGCATAAACCAGTTCACGATTACGGGCGAGAATAACAGGGGAAATAACAGGGGACGGGGAGATTCGCGTGTACGAGTAAGCGCATGAGTAAGAGGCAGGGAAATACTCTCTCTCAGGATCGGTCACTAGATAGCAACCAACAACCAACAACCGGTAATCGGTGATCGGTAATCGGTAATGCTCTAGTGCAATCAATAACAGTGAACAGTGAACCGTGAACGGTAAATCTGTAATACATAAATACAATTTTAAACAGAAGTTAGCGAAGAAAGCTAAGTTTTGTTGATTTTTTCAAAATCAAAAAAGTATATTTCTTAAAACTTATCTTACTCCTTTGCTATCTTTGCTACCTTCTGTAAAAAAAACCGTTTCGAGTTTAGGATTTCCGTCTTCCGTCGTCTGTCGTCCTCCCTCCGGCATGGTGCCACTTTAACTTCCTCGAGGTAAGGTTATTTGATTTTGGGACAGACTAGGCAGGTATGCCCGCTCCCGCATAGGCGTGGCCTCGCATCCAAAATGGCAGGCCGCGCGGCCACGGGGAGTTTTGAAATTGGCTCAAGGGTGATGCTAGATGCAGATGGGTTCAATCCGACTCGGCCACAAAAAGCACAAAAAATGGATTTATGTGGATCTGATGCCCCTTTGCGCCAGCCCGATAAAAAACTCTTCCGACCAAAGCGCCAGTTCCCGAGGGTCGCGCAAGAAGGGACGGACCTCTTCCGCTGCAGCATTTATGTCAACACTTTTGAAGCGTTTTTCGAGAAGTGTCAGTAAAGTTGGTATATCCAGTTTCTCAATATCAAGGTTTCCGCTTCCCTTAGTACGCGCCACAAGATGCGGCAGATTGACCGGCACATTACGGCTTATATACCAGACAAAGTCATAAAAGTCGCGTCCCTTGACCCTGGATTTCCAATTCCTGAAAAGCAGGGCATGCAGCTTTCCGGCAAACAGGCTTGGCAGATCGTATAGACGCGCCTGAAACGGTGTCGGAAGCAAATGGGTCTTCACTTCTGTCAAGGCGTGAGGCGGAGTGTTTGTTTCCAGCTCCAGCTTGATGGTTATTTTCTGGTTGCCTGGAAAGTCCCTGCTCAACTCTTCGCCGACTCCGATATTCAGGAGGTTGATCCGGGTGTTACCCTTGAGAAAGGCCGACTCTATCCCTGTTCCTGTGTCGGCAACCTTTGCTTCGGTTTCAAAGGAGAAGCCCCACGCAGCAAGTTCGGTCTTGACATGTGCAAGAGCGGATTCCAGCCGTATGGAGGCGTTTCTGTCAAGCATAGAAAAATCCAGGTCCTCCGAGAAACGCTGGAGCCCGTGGAAAATCCTCAGGGCAGTACCGCCGTAAAAAGCGGCGTTTTCAAAAAAACCGCTCCGCCAGAACCCTAGAAGGGCGATTTCCTGAACCACTTCACGAGTCGCCTGGAGCCGGTCGAGAGGGGTGACCGGCCGATAGACGCGCAACATGTCCTCAAGTGCCTTGTTCATGCCATTATACCTCCATATTTTTCAACGGTGCGCAGCAAGCAGCGCACTGCTGGGCGTCCATATCCTTTGGCGCATGCGCGAATGATCTCAAGATCGGGTGCCAACGTGCTGCCGTCAAGTCGCATCAATTCCGCCCAGCGCCGCACATCCTTGATAGAGCGCATTCCAGGCTCCCGCACAATACGGTCGCAAAGCGCCTTGGTCGGTGAAGCGATAAGGAATGGAATGCCACATTCGGTTACCCGTTCGATGCCTACGGAATAAACAGTTTCAGGAACCGCATGAAAACGGTAGCGCCCGAAAACGGTCTCGAACTCCTTGGGGCGATTCAGAGTCGCCGAACTGATTTCATAGACCGCTTCGGGGATCACACCATGATAAGACAGCGCCGTCTCATAGCTGATGTATGAAGGGCCGTAGATGCTCGCGGCAAAACAAAACGGGTTTACATTGCGGCTTGTCGCATATAGCCCGCGTCGAAGTTGAATAAGTTCACCGGAATGAATCATGCGAGCAATCTTTCCACGCTTGTCGCTAAGATCGCCAAGTATATCCTTCATACGCAGCGAATCAATTATCTCTCCAGAATTATCCCTAAATATGTTCATTGCAGGCAATATAGTTGCATAAAACACAACTTTCAAGTTCTAAGAGCCAATTTCGAAACTAAAAACGCGAGTACGGTAGATAAAATGTTCCCTCTTGACCTCAAAGGGGGTTAATTTGTGATTGAGCAATAAAATTGTGATCCAGACGCGGGAAGGGGAAATGGTTTCGATCTTTACGGTGTTGTGACGGGATACCACTCGTTGTCAGTGAAGCGACAGCGGAACGGTTGTCGTAATCGGAGAAACGATGCAGTTTGGCCATGAACAACTTGATGTCTACCGGCTTGCCATCGACTACATGGCTTGGTCCTACGTTCTGGCGAAGGAATTGAGTGGCGTTGATCGTCACGCCCGTGATCAATTACTTCGTTCCGCTCAATCAATTCTGCTGAACATCGCCGAGGGCAACGGCAAGGGCACGAATGCCGACCGGCGTCGTTTCTTCGAGATCGCTCGCGAGTCGGCCATGGAGTGTGCGGCAATCCAGGATTGTCTTGAAGCCTGCCAAGGGAACAGCCTCGCTGTCCTTGATAGCCGACAACGCCGAGCATGACAAAAACGACGATTTTAATGGTGATTTTCAGCAAGTGCAAACCGGTCCCAAAATCTGCTTTCGGCAGGGGAAGCCAATTCGTCGTTTGACGAAATATAGAACCGTGCTATTTTGTTCTGAATGGTGGTGGGGGCGGTATGTGTTTATTCGGGTGATGTAGTAGAATTGGAGTTGTGTGGTATGGATATTGATGGTATGGGTATGATTTTGAAGGCTCTTGGCGACGGGAGCCGTCTGAGGCTTTTGAATGCGTTGAGGGGTGGTAGTTTATGTGTTTGCCAGTTGATAGAGCTTGTCGGGTTGGCGCCGTCCACGGTATCGAAGCACATGAGTGTTTTGAAGGTTGCCGGGTTGGTGAGGAGCGAGAAGCGTGGCCGCTGGCAGCACTACCGGCTTTCGGAAGGGGGATCGGGGTTTGCTGCCGGTGTTAGGGACTATGTGCTTGACGGTATGAGCGGCAATGCGGATTTTGCTGCTGACGACAATAGGCTTGATGTGATACGGGAATGCGATCTGGAGGAGCTATGCCGGAAAATAACGACGGGTCATTGCGGTTGAAGGTTTTGTTTTTGTGCACGGGTAATTCCTGCCGGAGCCAGATGGCGGAGGGCTGGGGGAGGAGCCTGTTCGGCGACAAGTACGATTTTTATTCGGCGGGGATCGAGATCCACGGGCTTAACCCCATGGCAGTCAGGGTGATGGCGGAGGCCGGCGTGGACATGTCGGGACACCGATCGAAGCTGCTTTCCGAGCTCGCCGAGATCGGCTTTGATCTGGTGGTCACTGTATGCGGGCATGCCCACGAGAGCTGTCCGATGTTCCCCGGCAGGACAAAGCTGGTGCACGTCGGCTTCGAGGATCCGCCGGCGCTTGCGAAATTCGCAAAGACAGAGGAGGAGGCGCTGGAGTGCTATCGCAAGGTGCGCGACAAAATCAGGGATTTCGTGAGGGACGACCTGGAGAAGGAGTTGATTTAGAAATGGGCAGCAGTTTTGATTCTGCCGCTGTGGACTGGGACAAGAAGGCCTACCGTGCAGAGTATTATTCCGTGCTTGCCGAGCACATATGTACAGTGCTGCCTCTGTCCAAGGACTGGCGGGCGCTGGAGTACGGATGCGGCACGGCGTCGCTCAGCATGCTGCTTTCGGGGAAGCTCGGCTCGGTGGTATGCTCCGACAACTCTGTCGGCATGCTTGATGAGGCCAGGAGGAAAATAGCGGAACGGAAGATAGGGAATCTGAGCACAGAATTCCTTGACATCGAGAAGGGTGCCCCTGCCGTCGGGAAGTACGATCTGATATTCTCCTCGCTTACCTTGCATCATGTCGGCGATGCATCAGGTGTGCTTGGCCGGCTTGCATCCATGCTGAAGGGCGGAGGCTGGCTGGCCCTGGCGGATCTCGAGGAGGAGGACGGGACTTTCCACAGCGAATGCACCGTCCCGCACAAGGGCTTCTCCGTAGCGGATATCTCGGCGGAACTTGCAAGGCTTGGTCTTTGCGAAATCACCTTGAGGACTGTCTACAGCATCCCGAGGGAGACCCGCGGATACCCGGTCTTCCTCCTTACCGGACGCAAGTGCCTATAACAAACGGCCAGTGCCCCGTCAACGCACCGGGCCGATGACTGAATGGACGCCCTCAGCGTCTGAGATATCCAGCCTCACCCCAGCCGGCACCTGCCAGGCCCGCCGTCCGTCATCCTGCCGGACCCGCACCTCACCCAGAACCGTCTGGACGGCAACTTCCAGCGCGCCGAGTTTGGGATCCGGCGGCGTCCACTGCATCTGGCGACCGCCCGGCAGGAGCGGGCGCAGGCCGCCGAGGCGGGCAACCAAGACATGGGCGATGCTCGCGCCAAAGCTCTGGCTGTAGCAATTGGCCGCAACGCCGGGGACCAGTACCGGCCATGATTCCCACGCCGCGCCATCCCCTTCATCAAGCATCGCGCCAAAATTATGGCGCACGTACTCCACCGCCTGTTGGTGCCGGCCCAGCGTATGGAGCGCGGTGGCACAAAGCGCGCTGGCAAAAGGCGAGCCGGCGGGAATGGCCCGGCGCGGATCAAAGCGCCCGCGGTCGCCGCCGGGATCGCCATGCCAGCCGCTGCGGTTGGTGGGCCAGGTGCCGCTAGCCCCGCCGCAGAACCGGGCCGAGTTTTCGGCCCGCTCCCCGGTAAGCACCTCGAGGGTGATGGCCAAGGCATTGTCAACCTGGCTGCCAAAATCGCTCAAGGCGCCATCCCCTCGGGTTCCCTGACTCAAGGTCTGATGGGCCGGATGCCAGAGACATTTTACAATCGCCTGTGAATACTCCGCCGCCCGCCGCCGGGCCGGGCCGCCATCATCCAACTCCAGCCAGCCGCGCAGGTCAGCCAGCGCCTGCCACGCTTGGACGGCGAGCAGATTCTCCCAGGTGTCAATTCCGGCCGGATCCGACGTGCGCAGGCTCCACTCCGCCCATTTCCAGCCTCCCGTATTGGCTAAGAGCCCCTCCGGGCCGAGCTTGGTCTCGTAGTGGGCAAGAATGCCTTCGGATACCGCCAGCAGACGACGCCCGAAGGCGAGATCGCCGCTGTAGAGGGTTAAATCCCGCGCCGCGGTCGGAAACCAGAGGTCATGCGCCGGGATCCCACCGACCCACGCCCCATTTCCAGGCGCCCAGCAGGGAATCGCGCCGTGTTGGTCGAAATAGTCGCAGAAGTCCTCCAGCTTCTTCCTCGGCAGGATCCAGTCACCGAACATGGCGATGTAGGAGAGATTGACCATAGAAAGGTCGGGACCGCCCCAGCCTTGGCGCTCGCGCCGGGAGTTGTCGACCAAGGTCGAGAGCGAGGTCTGGTGCAGGGTCTGGCGGCACAGCCCCCAGATGCCCTGCAGGGTGGGGTCGGCGTGGCGAAAGCGTTCCACGCTGTCGTGGGGATAGACGTGCTCCTCCAGCGCCAGGTCCTGGAACCGCACGGCGCCGGAGCAACTGACCTGTAGGTAGCGGAAAGCCCGGTCATGAGGCGCTCGGAGACGGCGGCGGCCCGGCCCGATCACCAACCGGTCGGCAAACGAATGCACCATGAGGCACGGATCAATCCGGCCGCGGACCAGAGTCTCCCCGTAAGCCAAGTCAATGGTGGTGTCATCCGGCACCTCAAGTTCCATCAGGACCACCCCGCTCACCTGCCGGCCAAAGTCGAAGAGCAAGAACGGTTCGCCCTCGCCAGAGGCAAGTTGACCTTGCCACGCACCATCCGCGAGCCTCGGCAGTCCCAACTCTCGCACCCGGACGGCATCGGCCGCATGGAGGACATAGTCGCCATGTTGCGACCAGGGCGGCCCGAGGGGCGAACGTGGACGGACCAAGCTCTGATGTCGCTGGGCCGCCAGACGCCGCGCCACATCCTCGGCGTGACGGAGTTGGATATCGTTGCCGCCCTCGGCATATCCCGCGTCGAGCAGAGCCGTCGGAATCAAGCGGGTGAGGGTTTGCGCCAACAGGGGCGTGGCGCGCAAATCCGGGCGCTCCGGATCAGGGTGCGCCGCAATAACGGTGGCCGGCCGCCAGCCTCCACCGACCTCGCCCGGCGTTTCCCAAGCCGGTGGCTCCCGCCGTAGATCGAGCCAGGCAAGGCGATGGTTCGCGAACGACCGCCAGCCCTCCGGCCGTGGCGGGACGACTTCGTAGGCCCGGCGCGCCAGCCATGACGAGTCGCTCGGAATCGCGCCCTCCGCCGTCTCGATCCAGCCGATGAGGCCGGCTTTCCAGGCGCAGATATCGCTGCAATCGTTGCGGCGGCCCTCGAAGAATACCTGCACGGCCAAGAGATTGCCCGCCTCACTCAGGAACGGGGTTAGATCAAATGTCGTCAACCGCGGGGCGCGGGCGATGCCGAAATCCGGCCCGATGCCGACCGCGCGGCCATTGCAGAAGAGCATGAAAGTGCTGTCGGCAAAACCGACAAACTTGGCGTGGCGCGTGGCCGAGAACGCCCGGCGGATCTGGGCATACTGGTCTCCGTCCAAGGGCGCGGCATCGCTCCAGATCCATGCTAACCCGGAAGGGACCGGCGTGGTCGCGCCTGATCCTAGGCCGGCATGTGACGGGGTGGAATTCATTGTTCACCCTTTGATTCCGCGCCAACGGGGGCATTGAACGTGAAACCCACCTCCGTTGCCTGATCCCACGCGACTTCGCCGGGGCATTGGGCGATGGCCGCGTGCGGCACAACCGCTCCGGCTCGAACGAGTATCACGCAGGGTATCTTCCCGGTCTCGATCCAATGCCACTGCTCTCCCGCCATGGCCTGCCGGGTCTGGTAGTCGATCCAGTGGGCCCGGCGGTAAATACACCTGACGGCCGGTCATCTTACTGATAGGAATTTTAATTTTCAACATGTGTGGAAACTACATGCGGTGAGAGTAA
>CAZANS010000049.1:0-11029 GCA_964486565.1 uncultured Victivallales bacterium | reverse complement strand
TGTCCCTTAGGGCGCTTAGGATGCCGAATGCGGAGCCCACGGCGTCTCCGTCAGGGTTCTGGTGAGTCACGACGAGGAAATTGTCGGAGTTCTTTATTGCCGCAGAGGCTTGGGTTATGTCCACAGGGCTATACCTTTCTTTTTTTTGTCGGCTTAATTTACAGTCGGGAGGGGTAAATGCAATGCCGGGTATGAAAAAAGGTGAATGCGATTGGCAAGAAGGGTTGCAAGGCGGTTGTATGCAGGGTAGATTCATTGTTTGAAGTGACTGTTCAGGTAGTCAGGAGTCAGAATGAAAGAACTGGCGAAAACATTCGAAGATTTAACGGTGCTGTTTCCGAGTTGACGGCAGTGTTAGTGGAAGTGAGTAAGTTGTTGTTGAACACTTTATTTTCGGAATATCTTGATAGGAGGGAGGCATCGGGGCTGCTCAGGTGTCTGAGGTCGGTCACGCCCTTGTCTGCGCGCGAGTGCCTTGTGCAGGGTTTTTCTGAGCCGTGCCTGGACTTTTCATCGAACGACTATCTTGGTCTTTCGGGGCGACGTGAGTTGGTTGAGGAGTCTGTGGGCTGGACGATCAGGTTCGGTGCCGGCTCGCGGGCGTCCCGGCTTGTCACGGGGACATTGCCGGAGTATATCCGTCTGGAGGAGCAGATTGCAGAATGGAAGTGCTACGAGTCTGCCCTGCTTCTCGGCTCGGGCTATCTGGCCAACACCGGCTTGATCCCGGCGCTGGCGCACAGGAAGTCGGTGATTTTCGCTGACAAGCTGAACCATGCGAGCTTGAATGCGGGATGCCTTCTTTCCGGCGCAGAGTTCCGGCGTTATGCCCACAACGACATCCGGGCCCTTTCCAGGCTGCTTGCCGGATGCGGCCGTGATGACAGGCTTGTTGTAAGCGACACTGTGTTCAGCATGGACGGTGATGTCCCTGATCTGGAGTGCCTATATGCTGCAGCATCTGCGTGTGGGGCGATGGTATATCTTGACGACGCGCATGCCACCGGGGTTTTAGGGGAGGGTGGCAGAGGGCTGGCATGTGCGGATGTGTCGGATGTGGCGCTGGGGACCTTCAGCAAGGCGCTGGGGTGTTACGGCGCATATGTGGCCTGTTCTCGTGAGATGCGGGATTATTTTGTGAACACCTGCGGTCCGTTCATCTACTCTACCGCGCTTCCTCCCGGTGTGTGCGGGGCGATCTCGGCTGCGGTGGCACTGGTCCAGACGGAGGAGCTTTCGGAGTCCCGCGAGGCACTGCTTTCGAAAAGTGCGAGATTCGCACATGATCTCAGGAGTCTGGGTTTCGACACGGGAAACACTGTCACCCCGATCGTGCCTGTGATGCTGGGGGATGCCGGGCTGGCCTTGCGAATCTCGCAAGGCCTCCTGGAGAGGGGTTTCCTTGTTGTGGCGATCCGTCCGCCGACGGTGCCGGAGGGAGGATCGCGGCTGAGGATATCGCTTAATGCCGCGCACACCGAGGAGGATGTGTCCAGGCTGCTTGAGGCACTTGTAGAGGTTTCCCTGGAATGCAGTGGAGATGCCCATGTCTGAGGAGTGCGCGATGCATGGTGCCCTGCGGGATTTCGGGACTTTCCTTTCGCTGGAGAAGGGGCTTGGGAAGAATTCAGTCGGCGCATATCTGAGCGATCTGAGGGATTTTGCCGGGTTTCTTTCCTTCAACGGGATTTCAGTTTTTTCCTCTGTGGGCAGGGACGACATAGTCTCCTACCTCTCGAGCTGCAAGGCGCGCGGGCTGGAGTCGTCGTCCATAGCCAGGCGCCTAGTGGCGATAAAGGTGCTTTTCCGATATCTTTTCCAGGAGAGGCTTATCGTCTCCGACATAACCGACGTGATGGACTCGCCCAAGCTTTGGCGCATTCTCCCGGACTTTCTCTCCATATCCGAGGTGGAGAGTATATTGTCGGTGTTCCCGGAGAAGGCAGAGGATCCTCTGACATTCCGGAACCGCGTGATCCTCGAGGTGATGTATGCCTGCGGGCTGAGGGTGTCGGAGACTGCATCGCTTGTGTTGCACGGGGTTCATTTTGACCAAGGGATAGTGCGCGTTACAGGCAAAGGCGACAAGGAGCGAGTGATCCCGGCGGGGAGGAAGGCTTTGGAGCTTCTTAAGAGATATCTCGAGTCCTTCCGTCCGCAATTGAACCCCTCCGTACGCGAGGACAGGGTCTTCCTTTCCAAAAACGGTCTGCCGCTGGACCGCGAGAGGATATGGGGGATCGTCAAGGAGGCGGCTCTGCGCGCCGGCATCGGCAAGAACATCCACCCGCATACGCTCAGGCACTCGTTCGCCAGCCACTTGCTCGAGAACGGCGCGGACCTCAGGATCATACAGGAGATGCTCGGGCATGCGGATATCGCGACGACCCAGATATACACGCACGTTGACCAGAAGAGGCTGCTGAACGTTCACAAGCAGTTTCATCCCAGGGCATGATTATACTCACGGTTTTTTATATTAGGGAGCCAGTTTCAAAACTCCCCGTGGTGGCGTGGCATTCGCGCCAAAAGAGCCTGCCGCCCAAAGGGTTGGGTCGGAGGCACGACTTTCGCCACGGCGAAATGGCGGGCACAGGCAGTTGATGGTATGCACCAGCCATTTCGCCGCACCGTCTGCCGCGCCTGCGCTCCCAACGCGGTTCACGCGGAGTTTTGAAACTGGCTCTAGGGCATTTTTATAGGCATGGAGGTCTTAGGATGGTGGGGACGCATTCGGTGTTGAGGTATGTTGTTCGGCGTACTCTGTACTCTGTGCTGATCATGGCGGGAGTGCTGCTGCTGACCTTCCTTCTTTTCAGGGTTGCCGCCGGCGACCCGGCGCGCACGGTGTTGGGTAAGAACCCGAGCCCGAAGGAGGTCGAGAGCATGCGCATGAACCTCTCCTCCGACAAACCTCTGGTATGGGGTGGCTGGCGCGCCACCGAGACCTTCACGTCCGCGAAATTCACAGACGAAAGGACGCTCCCTGGGGTCTCTGTAACGGAAGGATGCGTTTATACCGGGCACGCGCTCTCAATCGGCGCGGGGAATGTGGCATTTTCCAGAAATATCGAGCATCACGACATGGCACTGCGTGCTTTGCTGACGTTCAAGGGAAATATTCTTGTGCGGGTACTTGCCGCGGACGGCGGGGAGAGCGAATTCAACTTGAACTCACCGTCATGGAGGAGTGAGGCCTTGGTCATCAATCCGGATGGTGGGCAGCCCCCATCAATCATCTCTATCTACGCCGCGCCCGGACACGACGGCGCGACACTCAAGGAGGTGTCCTTCCAGCGCCGTCACGGTTCCCCCTGGGACTCCCAGCTCCTCGCCTCGTTGAAGGAGATCGTATGGGTCTGCGACTCCTTTCCCTATGTGACGGTCTTCAATTTCGGCCGGACACTGATCACGAGGGAGCCGGTAAGGCAAGTGCTCATCAGAGGTCTATGGCCATCGCTCGCGCTGATGTTGCCCATCTTCATCGGCGAGCTACTGATAGGGGTGACTCTCGCCCTCTTTTCCGCCGCGTTCCGCGACAAGTGGCCCGACAAGCTCATCATGCACCTCTCCATCGCCGGGATGAGCGTCAGCTTCGTCGTCTTCATGGTCTTCGGACAGTGGTTCCTGGGCTACTATTTCAACATATTCCCGGTATGGGGCTTCGGGAGCCCGTGGCATCTCGTCCTGCCGGTGCTCATAGGCATTGTCAGCGGACTCGGCGGAGGTGTCCGGTTCTACAGGACAATATTCGTCAACGAGCTGAAAAAAGAGTACCTCAGGACGGCTGAGGCCAAGGGCTGCGGTTTCACCTCAGTGTACTTCAAGCACCTCCTCAGGAACGCCTCAGTCCCGCTCATAACACGGGCGAGCACCGTCCTCCCGTTCCTCTTCACAGGAAGCCTCCTGCTCGAGAGTTTCTTCGGGATACCGGGCCTCGGCTTCGCAGGCGTCAACGCACTGATGAACTCCGACCTACAGATGCTCAAGGCACTCGTCATCATCACAGCAATGCTTTTCGTCTCAATCAACCTCCTCGCCGACATCGCATACGTATGGGCAGACCCGCGCGCAAGGCTCGAATAGCGGGTTCACAGTTTAAAGAGCCAGTTTCAAAACTCCGCATGAACCGCGTTGGGAGCGCAGGTGCGACAGACGCCGTGGCGAATGCCGTGCCTCCACCCCAACCCTTTGGGCGGCAGACTCTTTTGGCGCGAATGCCACGCCGCCGAGGTCGGGACAGGCTAAGCAGGTATGCCCCCTTCCGCATCGGCGTGGCCTCGCATCCAAAATGGCAAGCCGCGCGGAGTTTTGAAATTGGCTCGTTAATAAACTTTTTTGCTACCAAAAACGTGATTTTCTGCGTTTGAACTTGAATTTGTCCTCACAAAAGGTAGTGTTCATACTGATGAAAAATTTTAATTTCATCAGCAACAGGTGTAGGCAAACAACAGACACATCCTTATTAGCGGACCAGCAAATGGCGAGGGTAAACAACAGATACAACCTTTCATTCATAACTGACGACGACCTCAAGGCACATACACTCGCCACGGTCAGCCGTTTTCGAACCGGCATGACTCTCGCCGAGTTCCACAAGAACATCGTTGATCCGATCAAACTCACGTTTGACGCACATGTCTATAGGCGTCAGATTGGTGATGTCATTGATGCCGAAGTCATCCGGCAACTCAACAAAACGAACGAAAACCTGATTGGGTACTTCCATCAGAACATCTTCAGGTATATCGGCAGAGGTTGGGAAGTCCCGGACACGGGCGCAGACGGGTGGGATGTTGAAAACCATGAGATGAACATTTTTGCCGAGTTCAAGAACAAACACAACACCATGAACTCTAGCGCGGCGGGATTCACACATGCACGAATGCGTGGTCTAGTTGAAGGCAATAGCAAGGCGGTATGTTACCTGGTTGAGGTTATAGCTAAAACCAGCCAGGACATCCCTTGGAAACTTAATAAATTCCTCTTGCGCAATGACAGGCAAGAACGCCTACGACGGATTTCCATTGACCGGTTCTACGAGAAGGTCACTGGTGACACCTCTGCCTTTGCTGATCTCTGCTCGGTCATTGGCCTTGTTGTTGACGATGTGCTTACAGAGAATCCACAGGCTATCGCTGAAATTTCCGTCCTTAAGGAATTGAAGGCAAAAGGAGCAGATATCCTCAATGCATTGTTCATGTTTTCCTTCGGGAAATACCGGGGTTTCGATGACTTCAAAATTCGCAAATGAAGAACTTCTGACACAAGGTCTTGTCG
The DNA here is from genome assembly GCA_964486565.1 of uncultured Victivallales bacterium. Classification (GTDB taxonomy): domain Bacteria; phylum Verrucomicrobiota; class Lentisphaeria; order Victivallales; family JAADHT01; genus JAFGFR01. The sequence continues at coordinate 5,749 of CAZANS010000049.1, read as the reverse complement.
CCGATATCCTTTCAGTTTCGAAAGAAACTGTCCGCAAGTGGACGAAAAACGGCGAGCTGATCCCTGTAGATGGACAGAATCTTTATCGCTGGTTGGATTTGCACAAGTTTCCGGAAGTGCAGGGGATGCTCTCGTCCGCTTGTGATACAGAGAGAAAGATCGTTCCCGTGCGCAAATTCCGCTCGATTGAACTGTTCGCAGGGGCGGGCGGGCTCGCTCTCGGTCTTGAAAATGCCGGATACGATTCTGTTGCCTTTAACGAGTTCGATCACGACAGTTGTGATACGCTAAGGAAAAACCGCCCTGACTGGAATGTCATAGAAGGCGATGTCGCCAAAATAGATTTCACGCGGTTCACGGACATAGATCTTGTTTCCGGCGGATTCCCTTGTCAGGCGTTTTCGTATGCGGGGAATCGTTTTGGTTTCGAGGATGCACGGGGAACGCTATTCTTTGAGTTCGCGCGTGTGATTCGCGAGACGCACCCGAGGGTTTTCCTGGGAGAGAATGTACGTGGATTGCTCACGCACGACAACGGGAAAACCCTAGATGCAATAAAGTCGGTCGTCAAGGATCTGGGATACTCTCTCGTTGAACCCAGAGTGTTGAAGGCCATCTTTTACCGTGTCCCGCAAAAACGGGAAAGACTTGCGCTTGTCGGCATCAGAAACGATTTGGCAAGTCATCTTTCGGATTTCAAATGGCCATCTCCTGCACAAAGGGTTTATACGGTCCGTGATGCTTTGAAGAAGGGAGATTTATTCAAGACTGATGTTCCGAAATCTTCTGGAGTATTCTACACGGGATGGAAAGCTGACATAATTGCAAAGATCCCCCCGGGTGGATACTGGAGGGATTTGCCAATAGACTTGCAGAAACAATTATTGAAGGGCAGTTTTCATCTGGGAGGTGGAAAGACGGGCATTGGGCGACGGCTCTCATGGGATGAGCCCAGTCTAACATTGACCTGCGCGCCTGCTCAAAATCAGACAGGTCGCTGCCACCCATCGGAAACTCGCCCGTTGACCGTCCGCGAGTATGCGAGAATCCAGACCTTCCCCGACGATTGGGAGTTTTGCGGTTCAGTAATGAGCCAATACAAGCAAATAGGAAACGCAGTTCCTGTAAATCTTGCCGAGGCCTTGGGTCGCAGTCTAATTGCACTGCTGAACAAAATAGAGGAGACAAGCCCCCAGATTGGGAAAAGACGGAACGTCACGCTTCATGGTGTCCGCTCAACTGACGGATATGTACAGCCGATGCTCTTCGAACCATCCACTCTATATCTAGTTCATAAATCTCCCGTGACGCTTCTTGGTACATATCGTAAGAGCTGTCGGGATTGGATCGTAGCGAACAACCTTTACAATTACCCTCTCACTGACGCGGAACTCGATAAATGTCAGCATATTCGCTCTGTATGCCGTCTGATTTTGATGCGCAAGCACGACACGCTGCTTTCTTATTCGGTTACCGGTTATTCAATTGTCAGCAAGAAAGATTTGGTCGCGCTCGGATACAATACGGGGAAAAACCATCCCGCCTCTCAAAAATATATCCTCTATAAACTCTCTCCACTCTCAAACACGCCGCAATTTGACGAATCAAAGGCCATGCCAATTGTCGGGGAAGGTGTGCGCCTCTCGAAAGACATTTCCTGATCTAGGAACCTGAAGCCGAAATCGGGCTGCAGGCGACGCTTGACAGCGTTCCTACGGGACATGGTTATTGGAGCGAGGCTTTTTCTGCGGAAGGGGGAGGATATCCGAGGAAGGCGGCTGCCCTTTGTGTGAAGATCTCAGGGGAGTCTGTGGCGAAATAGCGTTCGGAGCCAATATCGCCTGAGCGCTTGAGCAGGCTGAGTCCATCAAGCTTTTCCTTTGCGAAATCCGCGACGGTAGTGGCGCTGTCAAGGATTGCCACCCCTTCCGGGAGGAAGGAATTGAGCTGATTGATCAGCAGGGGATAGTGGGTGCATGCGAGGAGCAGAGTTTCCGGAGGGGAAGAAAGCAGATCCTTAAGATAGAACTCCACGGCCATCCTGCCGAGGTCGTGGTCGGCAAGCCCCTCCTCAACGATCGGGGCGAACAACGGGCATGGGATGCACATTACATCCATGCCTTCCGGGGAGAGCCTTTGTATCTCGCGGAGATAGGCCTGGCTCCCGATGGTCGCCCTGGTGCCCAGTATGGCGACCTTGGTTGATTTCCTTTGGACAACTGCCTGCACCCCGGCCTCGAGGACACCTACCATCGGGATATGGGGGAACGCGGCGTGGATATGTTCCATTGCGATAGAGGACACCGTGTTGCATGCCACGATTATCATCTTGACATTGAAGGAAGCCAGGAATGCTGTGTTCTCGATACCGAATCTGATTATCGTCTCCTTGGACTTGTCGCCGTAGGGGACTCTGGCGGTGTCGCCAAGATATACAATGCTCTCGGCAGGCAGGGCTGACCTGAATGCTTTGGCGACAGTGAGCCCTCCTAGGCCGGAGTCGAAGATGCCTACAGGAGCTGTGGAAGGGCTTGTCATTCGGAGTTCAACTCGTTTTCAAGCCAAGAGTTTTTGTCGCATAATGCCTTGTGCAGGTCCTTGGCGATCCGGGAGATTTCCGGCGATGGCTCCTGAGCCTCAATCTCCTCTGTCAGCCCGAAAGTGACCTTTTCGACGAAACGGTCTATCTCACTAAGCGCCAGCGGCTCCGGCCTTTCAGCCCATTGCCTCAGGAATCCCTGCTCAGGCAACTCCTCCTTGGTGTTCTTGAGAGGGCGTGCGTGGGTGTGAAGCTGATAACCCTTCAACGCGTTGATAAGCGTCTCGTAGTCGCATTCTCCCTTGTGCAGACGCATGAACTTATATTCCATGACATCCGATGCCTCCTCGACTGGCTGGTTCGGCTTGGTGAAATGATACTTCCTGTCGGAGAAATGGATCGAGTGCTCGAAGTTTGTATCCAGCTCGTTGTTGAAAATACGCCATTCGCGCATTTTCCTGTTGACGGACCTGCGGAAATCGCCTCCGAGGAGCAGCAGGCATCCGAGGTCGCCGTTGTCGTGGGGCCTGGAGGTGATGTTTCTATGCCTGGCGCTGAGTTCCATCGAGATATGCAGGCTATGAGGCTTGACATCAAGGAACTTGACCAGCTCGTTGATGAGCAGCGACATGGCCCATGGGGAGTCGAAGAGCGGTCTTGAGAGATCCCCGAGTATCTGGAATCTTCCGAGTGCGTACTCGAGGAAGCCGCGGTGCCTTTGATGGCCGAGTGAAATCTGACGGTGGGAGTCTATATGGCCTCCAAGCCTCCAAGTCCTCTGCACCATGTTGAAATCCCAGAACCAGTTGAAGCTGTCGTATGCCGTGTCCTCGCCGGGCTTGGCATAGATCGCCCTCGATCCGAGATTGCTGAACTCCAGCTCCGCCCCCAAAGGAGTCGGGCTGTGGGACCATTTGTCATAAAGTATGGCTATCAGCTTCTCCATCTGTCCCAGGTCATACTCTATGTCGGCAACATCTATCGCGCACTTGGCGTAGTCCCTGTAACCTCTGCCTTTGACTATCTCATCGAGCTGGAGACGCTTGAAATGCTTGTCTATGCGTTTTTTTTTCTGGTTGTACAGTAGCATTGCAAGGAGCACCGCTATCCCATGCTGGAAATACTGCTGCGACACCCTCAACGACTCGGGATGCTCGTGGCGGATCTTGTCCACGAACTGGTTGAAAACAATATGCTGGCATGCGAGGCGCATGTAGTTCCCCGCATATGGTAAAAGCTCCGGGTTCTTGAGAGTTTCAGAGAGTCTTGGTGGTGCGGCTTCCTTCAGAGCCTGTATCATAATGTACCCGCAGACGTAGTTGCCGTCGAAATGAGACTGTATTATGGAGTCCACGGCGGAGCTCATGAGCTCATGGAGGACTCTTCTGTCGAGCCCCGGGCGGTTGCTCTCGACCTCGGAGAGGATAGTATCAATCTTCTTTTCGACATACCTGCTGTAGCGGTCCTCGAAGAACATTCCGGGTGACAGGCTGCTGTTGATTGCCGTGATGTTGCCGATGTAGGTCTGGCATCTCTGCCTGAGGTCGCCTATGCGCACGACTACAGGGCGCCGATAGTACATGTTGCCCTCGTGCTCGAACTCGTCGAGGATTTTCAGCTCATCTACAGTGATGTCCCTGAGTATCTTGCCAGTGGTTTTTGCGCCGCGCTGCTTTACGATGAAAGGGAAGCTCCATGACGGGCTCATGCACATGAAATTGTACAGCACCGCCTGATCGCTCTTGACTTCTCGGTTGATCAGCAGCCGGAGATACTTCTCGTTGGTCAGGGTGCCGTAGACGAACAAGTCCACGGAGTCCCCCCTCGCCGCCCTGAAAGCCCTCGTCAGTTGCTCGGATGTATGGATATGCGTTTTTTTCATCACTTGTCGAAAAGGGAGCATTTCGTCTCGAAGTCCAGCACTACGGCATCCTCGTCGCAGCCTTCCTTCTTGGGGCATCTGTTGCAGTCGAGCCAGATTTTCTGTGGGAACAGCTCCTTTGACACAAGTTGGAAGCCGAGTCTTTGGAAGAATGCAGTCCTGTATGTCAGAGCAAAAAGTCTGGAGCTCTTGTTCCAAGGGATGTCGTGAATGATCTTCTCGACCATTGCTGAACCGATGTTTCTGGAAGTCAAGCTCGGAGGTACCGCCAGCGAACGCACCTCGAAGAGGTCGCTGCCGAAATCGCGGACGGAAGCGCATCCGGCGAACATGCCGTGAAGCTCCGCCACGATGAAAGACTGTATCCTCGCCGAGATCTCATCTCTTGAAAGGGGCAGCAAGAGCCTATCTGCGGCATACATTGAAAGTACCCGGTGTATCGAGGTGATGTCTTTTTCAGAGGCCTGCCGAAGGACTAAGTTGTTCCTTGCGGAAGGCTCACTCATGGAAAACTCCAATCTGTCTGTATTTATCATATCTACCTGCCTGCAGCTCCTCTGGCGATTGTTTGTCCAACAGATCGAGGTTCTGCAGAATAGCCTGCTTGACAAAAGCAGATGAATGGTCGTAGTCCTCCTGGGCACCCCCCAAGGGCTCCTCGACTGACTGGTCTGCGATTTTGAGTTCTATGAGATCTTTTGCGGTAAGCCTCAGGGACTTTGCGGCCTTGGCGGAGAACGAGCGGTCCTTCCATAGTATCGCTGCGCATCCCTCGGGGGTGATGACCGAGTAGTATGCATTCTCCTGTATGAGAATCCTGTTGCCCAGGCTGATGCCTAGCGCACCTCCGCTTCCACCCTCGCCGATGACGATCGCGATGAAAGGAACAGGAAGCGAGAACATCTCCTGCAGGTTCACTGCTATTGCCTCGCCGATATGACGCTCCTCGGAGGCGATACCCGGGAATGCCCCGGGAGTGTCAATGAATGAAATTATCGGGGTTCGCGCCTTTGCCGCGAGCTGCATGAGCCTCAGAGCCTTTCTGTATCCCTCGGGATGCGGGCAGCCGAAGTTGCGCAGGACATTCTCCTTGGTGTTTCGCCCCTTCTGAGTGCCGATCAGCATCACAGGCCTGCCGTCAAGCTTGGCGAAGCCGCCGACGATCGCCGGGTCGTCGGCATAGCGGCGGTCTCCATGGAACTCAAGGAAATCGGTGAAGATCCTGGATATGTAATCCAGCGTGTAGGGCCTCTCGGGATGCCTGGCGAGCTGCACTTTCTCCCATGGCGACAGGTCCTTGAATATTTTCCTTTTTGTCTCCTCGAGTT
>CAZANS010000048.1:0-11036 GCA_964486565.1 uncultured Victivallales bacterium | reverse complement strand
TCTGCTTGAGGAGCTAGCTCCGTTGGTTGCCGAGGGCTTGCTGGTTGTAGAGGGTGAAAGAATCAGTTGTGGGCGGGATGGTCTGATGTTGTGGAACGAACTGGCAGAGAGGATAATACTGTAGTGCAGGTGGCAAAGTGGCGAGGATTTGTTGGGGGCTTCTCCCCACTGCAACACAGCAGCACCCCTCTTCGCACTGCGGGCTACGCCGGACAATATGCTGGGCAGGCTGATCTCCGACCACAGAGGAACACACGATGAATCGTGGACTCCAAAGTGGGTTTCCACAACCATTTTGGATATGTCGAGGTCATTTTGGAGTACAGACTTCAGTCTGCTCCCTCGTGGTGCAGATGTCCTCCGTCCTCTGTCCTCCGCGGCCTACTTGCCGATGCAGAATCTGCTGAAGATGTTGTCGAGTATATCTGGATCGGCATCTTCGCCTGTTATCCTGCCGAGAGAGATGATTGCCGCTCTGATGCCGACGGATGCGAGCTCCAGCTCGCCTGCAAGTATCCTGTCCTCGGTCCCGTTGAGATGTGCCGATGCCTCGTCCAGCAGTTCGGCATGCCTCGCGCTGACTGCGGCGTCGGGGTCCCCGTGATGGCTTCCTTGCCAGATTTGCTGCTCGACTGCATCCAGGAGCTGTTCGATGCCGTCACCAGTGAGGGTTGAGATCCTGATTGCTTGGTGTGTTCCGGCGGATGGTGTCGGGAGTTTCTCGCCGTGGGGCAGCAGGTCGCACTTGTTCCATGCTGGGACGACGCCCTTTTTCCCTCCTGTGTGCTCCATCATCGTCAGGCGCTCGAGTTCACTGTCCTCGGAGGTGGCATCCATCAGCCAAAGTATGACCTGTGCCTGTCCAAGGGATGCCAGGCTTCTCTGGACACCCATGCCTTCGATTATGTTGTCCGCCTGCCTTATCCCGGCGGTGTCAATTATCCTGAATGGTATGCCCCGCAGCACAACGTGCTCCTCTAGCGTGTCCCTGGTGGTTCCTGGCAGCTCAGTCACGATTGCGCGGTCGAACCCGATCAGTGTGTTGAAAAGGCTGGATTTGCCGGCGTTCGGCCTTCCTGCGATGACCATCCTTGCCCCGCTTCTGAGCACGGCTCCCTCGGCTCTGGATTCGAGCAGTTGGGAAATGCGCAAGGAGGCTGTCTGTATGGTTTTCACCAGGTCGGCCGGTTTTTTCCAGTCGAGCTCCTCCTCTCCGAAGTCCATTCGCGACTCTATCTCGGAGAGCACGTCGAGGAGGGCAATCCTGGCCTCGCGGATCTTCCCGCCCAGGCGGCCGGCAATCTGGTTTTCGGCAAGCTTCAGCGCCAGCTCGCTCTGCGCGGAGATGATGTCTCCTACAGCCTCGGCCTGTGTGAGGTCAAGCTTGCCGTTCATGAAGGCCCTGAATGTGAACTCCCCCGGCTCGGCAAGTCTGGCTCCCGAACCCAAGATGCTCTCCAGAAGGTTTCTCGATACGAGACCGCCCCCATGGCAGTGGATCTCGACCACATCCTCCCCCGTGTAGGAATTGGGAGAAGGCATGAACACCGCCAGTGCCGGATCACCTCCTGAACCGTTTGCCTGGCCACAATGCCCGAAAGAAAGCATTCTTGCTCGGCTGCGTGAGAGCCTCTGGCTGCCCTTCCAGGCAGCGTTGCCGGTAGCCAGCGCGAGATCGCCTGATATGCGCAACACGCATATCGCCCCTCCTGGAGGGGTACATAAGGCTGCTATTGTGTCAATTGTGTTCATAAATCCGCTTGCAAAATTAAAATGCGCTATCTATTATATATACTGAGCGGGAAAATACCAGTAAAATACGGAGAACTGAACATGATAGAGAAGAAGGCGATCAAAGATGTCTCGGCGGTATTGCGTAAGGCCTACCAGAGTGCGATGGAGGCGGTGGAGAAGAACAATGTGGACTACGCCATTCTGCAGCTCAAGGGTGTTGTTCAGAGGGAGCCGGGTTTTATCGAGGCGCGTGATATCCTGCGCAAGATGGAGCGGCAACAGTACTCCAGGATGAATTTTTTCAAGAAGCTGACCAGTGGTATAAAGGCTGGCAGCATAGCGACCAAGGGCAAGGCTCTTCTTGCGGCGCGCAAGGCGGAGTCCGCCATGAGGATGGCCGAGGATGCCCTGGCGGTGAACCTGGCATCACTGCCGGCTTTGAATCTTCTTGCGCAGTCTGCGGGTGAGCTTGATGCCTTGTTCATAACTGTGGAGGCTTTGGAGTTAGCCTACGAATACCACCAGAAGAACACGAATGTGCTCGAATGGCTTGCCCAGACTTATGCCGACAACAAGCAGGGGGTTAAGGCCTTGCAGATACGCCAGCAGATAGCGGCCAATGATCCGAACAATCTTGACAAGCAGCAGGCTGTGAGGGCGGCTGCGGCGTTGGCGACGATGGAGAAGGGGAACTGGGAGGACAAGGACAGCGACTACAGGGACAAGCTCAAGGACAAGGATCAGGCGGTGACCTTTGAGCAGGAGGACAGGATCGTGAGGAGCGTGGACGATGTCCAGGCGGTTATAGACGACCTTGAGCGGAAGATACAAGGGGGCGAAACCTCTGCCGAGAACCACCGCAAGCTGGCAGACCTTTACCAGCGCGGCGGCAACCATGAAAAGGCTCTGGAGAACTATAACAAGGTAGTGGAGAAGATGGGGGCTTTGGATCCCTACATAGATGCCGCCATAGAGAAGTCAGAGCTTGCCAGGCTCGATGCCGCCATAGCGGAATGGCGTGCCTATGGCGATTCTGCCGAGAACAAGGAGGAGGCTGACGCCAATGTCGCGCAGATCGAGACCCAGAAGCTGGACTACCGCAAGGAGAGGGCTCTCGAGCGTGTTAGGCTTTACCCGAACGATACTGGCCTGCGCTTTAACCTCGGTGTCGTATGCTGGGACAGGGGCGAGGTTGACGAGTCGCTGCAGGCGTTCCAGTTGGGTCAGAAGAATCCGGCGAAGCGGCTTCCAGCCTTGGTTTATCTCGGTCGCTGCTTCCATTCCAAGAATCAGTATGACCTGGCGGTTGACCAGTTCACCACGGCCTTGAAGGGGATGATCGCCATGAACAATGACAAGATGGATGCCTTGTATTTCATTGGCACGACCTATGAGGCCATGGGCAACAAGGAGAAGGCTGCCGAGTGCTTCAAGCAGATATATCAGGCCAACATCAACTTCAAGGACGTGGCGTCCAAGATGGAGAGCCTGTACCGCTGAACATGAAGATTTCATTCAATGCGGGCGGAAAGCCACTGCCTGCCAGGAAGGTGGAGGATGCCGACGAGACGTTGATTCTGGATGCGAGCAGCAGCAGCATTGAGGAGAACTGTCTACCGCGCCATACTGCCGAGAGGTACAGGATCAGGCGCTCCTTGGGTAAGGGGGCCTTCGGAATAGTCTATCTTGCAGAGGATCGCAAGATAGGCCGGCTTGTGGCCATCAAACAGCTTTTTCAGTCTCACCTGAAGGATCCCGACATAAAAAGGCGCTTCCTCCAGGAGGCCTGCATAGGGGCGCAGCTTGACCATCCGAACATCATAAACGTGTTTTCTCTCGAGGATGACGAGACGTCTTCCTGCATCATCATGGAGTATCTTAGCGGTGGGAGTCTTGAGAGCTTCATGGAGAAGAGCGGCGCGCTGGAGCCGGAGACGGCGCTTCGGATATTCAGGGGAATAGTTTCCGGTCTTGACGCGGCCCACAAGGTTATGACGATACACCGTGACATCAAGCCTCCCAACATACTCTTCGACCATCTTGGGGAGCCTAAGATATCGGATTTCGGGATATCCTACCAGCCTCCTTCTGGCCGTGGTTTTTCGAGTCTGGAGGAGCGGCCTGAGAAGATCATCGGGACTCCCAGATACATGTCGCCCGAGCAGATATTGCGTCAGCCTTTGGATTTCCGAAGCGATCTTTATTCTGCTGGCGCGGTGCTGTACGAGATGCTTACAGGCAGAAGGATATTCGAGTTCGGCGAGGATGTCAGCATAGACGATATTTTTGACACAGTCCTCCACAAGGAGCCTGAGATGCCGCCCGGATGCATGCCAGATAAGATAGCCGACTTGACCAGGAGGCTTCTCCAGAAGGACAGGAACAGGCGGCAGAGGTCGGCACAGGACGTGCTGTTTGAGATAGACAGGTTGAGCAGTCCTGGAGTGAAGCGTAGTTCGGGCGTTGAAACTGCGAGGATAGGCAGTTCCGGCCCCTTGCTTAGCTCTCCTTTGGCTATGTTCGAGGATATTCTCCGGCTGCTTCTTGTTGACGGCATTATATCACTTGCTGAGAGGCGAGAGCTTGACCGTCGCGCGGAGAGGTTGGGAATCAGCCAGTCGCAGTCCAGGCTGATCGAGGAGAGAGTCCGTGGGGAAATGTCGCTCCCCTCTCTGTCGTCCCTAGAGGATTATCATGCGATTGCAGATCGGCTTTACGATTCCGACGATGATCTGAGGTTGGTCCTCGAACAGAAGAAGACCCTTCTTGAGATGCGCCGCCAGCTTGGTATACACAGAGACCAGGGGATCGCCATTGAGCGCCAGGCCCGAGATGATGTCAGGCTCAGGAGAAAACGCCGGAGAAACTGACCGCGAGTTTTTCCCTCAACTCCATATCTTTCGAAGGCAGTGAGATATCCTTTCCCTTTGCCAGAAGTATCTTGCTGTCTTTTGTGTCTTCTCTCATGATCCACGCAATAGGTAGCTGCTGAGGAAGTCTGTGGAACTCCCTCAGATAGGATTTCTTCCACAGATTTCCGGCCTTTTCGGAGGATTTGAATTCAAGCACGTTTTTAGGATCCGAGGAGAATGCCTGAAGGGCTTTATCCGGCTCGACACATAGTTCCCCGGCGAAGTTGGCTCTGACTCTGAGCTGTGCGTCTGGAGTCGGAAAGACTCTCGAGTACCGCGGGTCCGACATGATTCTAGGAGCCCTTTTCATCCAGAGCCTTGCGGTTTTTCGTGTTTCGAGTCTTAGAATCCGGTGCCATTTGACAAGGGCTTTTCCGGGATCTTGCTCTGGAAGGATTTTTTGCAGCAATGCGGCCGCCTCGGCATCCGGGAGCTCGCCCCTGAAGGATCCGATAACACAAAGCATTCTTGTCTTGAATGAATGCCTGGGTTTAGGCAGCTTTACAGCCCCGTAAGGATCAATCATGACGAATGATAAGCTTTCTCCTTTGCCTTCGACCAGGATATTCCCTAGGTGAAAGTCAGGGTGATAAATCCCGGAGTCCAGGAACTTCCTTAGGAATTCCGCGAATTTCGCAAGGAACTCACCCCTGCCTGATGCGCCGTGCAGCACGCTTGAAAACCAATACCTCCTGGCGTCAGGGGCATCAATTACCGCCTCGGATACAAGCATGCTTTCGGATCCCCTCCTTCCCCATCCCGCAATTCTGGGGGTTGCGATGCCGCAGTCTTCCAGCAGCTTGGCGGAATTCAGTTCCGAAAGGGCTTTCGGGAGGATTTTGGAGCGGGTTTTCTGAAGCAGCGAGGTAGGGTGGAAGAACTTCACGAAATACTTCTTCCCCGCCGCCTCGATATTGAACACATCGCGCTGGGTGTTTGACTTGACGGTGTTGTCCGCCATCGCGTCCCTGAAATTCGGGAACCACACGCGGAGCATCTCCGGATCGTCCAGATGCCATTCCCATTGTTCCATCTGTATCTTCATTGCTTCTTCCTAGTCGCTTCCTTCGGGCATTGCCCGGATGAAGGCCTCTGACCTTACCCATGGGCCGAAAACCGTAGCGGCATGTTGATGTGGTCCCTGCGATTACACGGCCGGCACGCCGCACGAAAATACTTGCTCCAATGCGATTTTTCATGCAGCAAGCGTCAAAAAGTGCAAAAAAATAATTCCGGGCATATCCGCCATCCTGAAAAAAAATAGCTTTTCCTCTTGAATTTGTTGCATTTGGCGATACATTAGATAACGAGCGTGAAATTTTAATCATCAAGTGAGGACACGAAGATGGCCGACATAGAGAACAACGAAGATATGGAAGTGACTGCTCCGATGACACCTGACAAGCCCGAGCTTGCAGGGGAGGACGATCAGACTGTTAAGATATCTAAGCCTGTCAGACCCGAGATCAAACCAGTGGCTTCTCTGGAAGGCGGTTCCGACGATGACATGGAGGTCGGCGATGACATGGAGGTCGCCGAGCCGCTTGATGAAGATGATCGTCGCGATTCAGAGGAGACGATCTCCATGTCGCCGGAAGAGCTTGACATTAAAAAAGACGATGCAGAGCCTGACAAGAAGCCTCAATCCGGCGAGGATGATCAGACGGCAAGGATACCCAAGTCCGACGTGAATAAAGTCGTTCTGAATTCCGCCACCGATTCGGCCATAAGACCCTCGGACGCCACCACTATGGCCCCGGCATTCACCGGCAGCGATCTAGGCATGAGGAAGACCGAGTCGGGCAACGTAGAGGTCCTCGACAGCATATCCCCCTCGGTATCCACAGCTTCGGATCCGGGAGGGGCGTCAATGACACCTTCGCCGACGGCCACCTCTTCCTCCGGCGATAATGTCGGCAGGAAGACCATTAAGCTGAAGCCCTTGAAGAAGGAAGCCCCCCCTCCGGCGGCCGATGACGAGAACGCCGAGGATACTTTATCCATGGACCGCAGCGCTCTGCTCGAGGGCGAGATGGACATGCCTGGTCTTGGAGGTGCCGGGGCGGCTGAGACCAAGATAGATGATGCTCCCACTGGCGTGAATCTTGATGACGAGGACACTGTCATGATACAAAAGCCAAAGGTGACGGCGAAGCCTCCTCACCCGAAGCCTTCCTTGCCCGGATCGAAGGAGACGATCAAGCTTCGTCCTTCTGTGACTCCGCCCCCCCCCCCCGCCGGCGGGCCGGTCGAAACCAAGGCCGCGGCGGCCGTCGCAGAAGACGAGATAGCTGTTGCCGTCTCGAAGAAGACAATACGGCTTGTGCCGAAGGCTCCCGGAATGGAAGACGACACTCAGAAGACTCCGAAGGCGGTTGGCTCGGCCAAGCCCTCGGCTCCTACCGTAAAGCTTCAGCAGGAGCCTGATGACGTCACCCAGAAGACTGCGCGTCCTTCGGCTCCGACTGTGAAGATGTCCGAGCCGGGTGGCGGCGATTCCCCCGCTTCCTCGAAGAAGACGCTGAAGCTAAGGTCTATGACATCCGCTTCTGCTCCACCTCCTGTTGCAGGCGGGGACGGTATGCCTCCTGAGGGCGACCAGCCTGCCGCTAGGACTTCGCCGGGCCAGGCTCCTTTCGGAGCCGGTGCTGCCGACAAGGGCGCAGATCCAGGGATCGTGCTCACGCTTGTGGCGGTGTTTGCTTTGGTGGCCATCGCATATTATGCCTGGATGGTCGGCGGGCAATGGGCTGAGCAGTACATGGAGGTTGAGAACGCGAATGTTCCCGGACTTAGCGGGAATGTAAAGTAGAAGCATTTTCAATGGCCTCTTTTTTCGTACATGAGTCTAGCTTTGCCGACGATGGCTGTGTAATCGGCGAAGGCACCCGCATCTGGCATTTCAGCCATGTGATGAAGGGAGCTGTGATCGGGCAGGGCTGTTCTTTGGGGCAGAATGTCAATGTCGGCTCCAGAGCTGTCGTAGGCAACAACTGCAAGATACAGAACAACGTCTCCATCTATGACGATGTGGTGCTTGAGGACGATGTTTTCTGCGGCCCTTCGATGGTTTTCACGAATGTGATAAATCCCCGTTCGTTTGTTGAGCGCAAGGATGAGTACAGGCGGACTCTGGTGAGACGCGGTGCGACGATAGGGGCGAATGCCACGATAGTCTGCGGGAACACGGTTGGAGCCTACTCGATGGTCGGGGCCGGTTCGGTCGTCACTCGCGACGTGCCTGACTATGCTCTGGTATTCGGTTCCCCTGCTCGGCAGAGGGGCTGGGTGTGCAGATGCGGGGTGAATCTTGAATTTTCTGACGGTGCGGCAGAGTGCCTGTCCTGTGGGAAGCACTATTCGCTTGGGGACGGGGTTTGCACTGAAATTGGTTGAATAGCAAGACGTTCCCGTCATTTTTTTTGCGGACGGCATAATTGAGCAACCCTGTAAATATCCCTGATTTTGGCGATGCACCCGTTTTCGCTTGTGAGTCTTTTGGCATGGAGGACTGGAAGGACGGGATTGTGGTGAGGTCGCCGAACTGGCTCGGTGATGCTGTGATGTCTTTGCCTGCGATGATGCAGATGAGGGGGGCAGTGCCCAAAAACTGCGGATTTTTCGTCGTATCGCCTCCGGGGCTGAGGGATCTTTTCGATAGCCTCGACTTTGTTGATGTCTCGATTGCATTGCACAAGTCGCACTCGATGTGGTCGCGTGGTGATATTTCAAGGGTCAGGAAGCTTAATGCCGGGTTGGGTCTTCTCATGAACAACTCTCTTCGAGACGCTATTTTTTTCAGGATATCCAGGGTTCCGATGCTTTATGGCGCGTCTGCTCGTTGCCGTTCTTTCCTGCTGACCCGGAGTTTTGATTTCCCGAGCAGAGGTGACGGTGTATTGAACAATCTGCATCATGCTGCACGCTACCTATCCATGAGCTATGCTCTTGGGGCTCCGAGATGGGAGGGGGATCTTCCGGATTTCACCAAACTCAAGGATCCGGAGACCAGCCATGAGGATGTCAATAAGCTGATGAGTCTGGGGATGCTTCTGGTTGTCGCCCCCGGTGCGGCCTATGGCGAGGCGAAGCGCTGGCCGGCGGAGAATTTCACCGAGGTTTGCTCGCATTGGATAGGCAGGGGAGGGGATGTTGCCGTCATCGGGGGCCCGGGCGAGGCCGAGGCATGCAGAGCTGTGGCCGCAAGGCTCCCAAACGGCAAGGCGCACAACTTGTGCGGTAAAACAGATCTGAAGGATCTGATCCGCTTGCTCGGACATGCCTCGTTCTGTGTGGCCAACGACAGCGGCGTGATGCATCTTTCGGCCATCTGCGGCGGCAGAGGAGTGGCGATCTTCGGCTCTACCGACCCGACATCAACCTCCCCGGTGTCAAGGGAATGGAAGATCCTTTATGACAAGCAGGACTGCTCTCCATGTTTCAGAAGGACCTGCCCCTCAGGCTCCTTCCGTTGCCTTCGCTCGATCACCCCGGAAAAAGTCATAGAGGCAATTGAAGAATATCAGATATCCTTTCCTCAGGGAAGTTGACGCGAAACCGGTTCTCACGGTTCACGGTTGCGAAACAATCGGCTGACGATCACGGGCGAGGCCGCCGTCGGCGCCTCCGGCGCAAAAATCTCAGACGTCTTGATCTCGGGCTAGGGTTGTTTTATACTTTTTCCCTTTCTTTTCGCCCTTGTTTTCTGTTATATACATTCTGACTACCTTGTGAATTCAAATTAAAAAATGTGAATGCCATTCCACGAAAACGCAATGACCACGCAGAAAGATGGTAAATATTCAGTAAACCACGTCGGGGTTTGCTGAATATGTACCTTCAGAGCCAGTTTCGAAACATCGCTTGAACCGCGTTGGGAGTACAGGCCGTGACACCATCTCAACCCCATGGGCGGCAAGCTCTTTTGGCGTTCAGTGCTCCCGCACTGGAATCCCGTGCTCCCTGAGATATGCTTTTGCATCGGCTATCGCATAGGTCCCGAAATGGAATATGCTTGCCGCGAGGACTGCGTCGGCCTTGCCTTTCTCCAGCACCTCGACCAGATGGTCCAGGTTCCCGGCACCTCCGGAGGCAATTACCGGCACGGGGATGCTGCTTGACACCTTGGCTGTCAGCTCGCAGTCGTAGCCGTTCTTGGTGCCGTCGGAATCCATGGATGTCAGAAGTATCTCCCCGGCACCCAGCTCCACTCCCCTGCAGATCCATTCCAGCGCGTCGAGTTTGGTGCGCGTCCTGCCGCCATGGGTATAGACGAGCCATTTCCCTGGATTCTCCGGGTCGCGCCGTGCGTCCACCGCGAGGACTATGCACTGGCTGCCGAACTTATCGCTGCCCTCACGGATCAGGTCGGGATTGATCACAGCGGCAGTGTTCAATGAGATCTTGTCGGCTCCGGAAGATAGAAGAGCCCGCATGTCATCGACCTTGCGAATGCCTCCCCCTACCGTCAAAGGGATGAAGACCTGATCCGCCGTCCGGGAAACCACTTCCACCATTGTCTCGCGGTTGTCGCTCGATGCCGTGATGTCAAGGAATACAAGTTCGTCGGCTCCCTGCTGATTGTACTTGACAGCCGCATCCACGGGGTCGCCAGCATCAACCAGATTGACAAAATTAACCCCCTTTACCACTCTCCCGCCTGTGACATCCAGGCAGGGGATTATCCTTTTTGCAAGCATATTTACCTGACAATCAGACGTTTTCTATCTTGACCGATTCCTTGCCCTTAGAGAAGGCGCGGATGTTGTAGTCTATGAGCTGCTGTTTCTTCCTGAAGGTCTTGCGTATGGCCTCCTCGAAGGCCTCCTCGTAGTCTTCCATCTCGAAGCCTTTCAGACACGCTGCGAAAGCACCCATGATCGCGGAGTTCGCACATCTTATATCGCCGATGTCCACCGCTATCCGAGACGCCTCCACCGAAAAAATCCTGCTGTTTGTCATCGGTTTGTCTATGCCAGTGCGGTCGTACAGCAGTATCCCCTCCGGAACCAGATCGGGAAGAAACTTGTCCATGGAAGGCTGGTTCATCACTATCAATAGATTTGTCTCCTTGACGATCGGCGAGCCGATGATGTTGTTGCTTAAAACCACTGAGCAGTTCGCCGTCCCTCCGCGCATCTCGGGGCCGTAAGACGGCAGCCATGAGACGTTTATCCCGCGCGACTGCCCCATCGCGGCTATCATCATTCCGAGGCTTAGAATCCCCTGGCCGCCGAAGCCGGCGCACTTGATGCGCAAGTCCTTGCGCAGCTCTGTCTTTTTCTTGCCCCATCTTATATTGCCCGCCGACTGTATCAGTGTTTCCATCACCTCGTCCTTGTCGAATATCGGCTTGGGACGCGATATGGGGGGCCGGCTTTCGCCTATGTC
>CAZANS010000047.1:0-11133 GCA_964486565.1 uncultured Victivallales bacterium | reverse complement strand
GCTTCCTCCGGAGGCGATACGCACCATATCGCGACTGGAGTTTCTTGCCCGTCAGGCTATGGAAGGGATGATAAGCGGGAAGCATCGGAGCCCCCACAAGGGATTCTCCTCGGAATTTGCGGAGCACCGCCAGTATGTGCGCGGCGATGACCTGAGGCGGCTGGACTGGAGGGTGTTCGCACGAACCAACCGCTATTATGTCAAGGAATTCACCGAGGAAACCAATCTCCGGGCCACGATTCTCCTTGATGCATCTGCCTCCATGTCCTATACGGGCAGCCAGGCCATGCATGCCAACGGGCGGATGCTTTCCAAGTATGATTTTGCCCGTCGCCTGGCGGCGATGCTGACATATCTTCTTATCCACCAGCAGGACGCGACGGCCATGGTGACGTTCGACCAGGCCATACGGCGCTATATACCGGCGCGGAGCCAGGCGAAGCAGTTGAGGCGTATCCTTGAGCATATCAACGAGACCGAGCCGGGGGGGGAAACTGATGTCTCTGGTATATTCCATGACATAGCCGAGCGCATACCGAAGCGTGGCCTTGTGATTGTGATCAGCGATCTGTTTGACGATCCTGAGGCGATATTGAAGTCGCTGCATCACTTCCGTTTCCGCAACCACGAGCTGATTGTTTTTCATATAATGGCGGAGGAGGAGATCAGTTTCCCGCTGACTGGCTTCAGCGATTTTCATGATCTTGAAGGTGAGATGTTGCCTCTGCCGATTGACCCGAGCAGCCTGCGGGTGCAATATGTCGAGCAGGTAAGGAGTTTTATAGATGCGATTGAAAAGGATTGCGGGCGCATGAAGGCCGAGTATGTCCCGGTCAACACCAAAACCGATGTCAATGAGGTTCTGGCGGGCTACATCGAACGCAGGAGCCGGAGGAAGTGAGCGGTGGGCGGCCCCTGAGGGGCGAAGCAATATCGTTGCGAGAGAGAGGCGTATGGCATTTTTTAATTTCTACATGTTGTTTTTTTCGGCGGCGGTGGCGGTGCCGATACTTATCCATATATTGAACCGGAAGTCCGCCAAGCGTGTGATGTGGGGCGCGATGCGCTTCCTTCGTGATTCGCTGATCAGCCGCCGCCGCAAGATACTGCTTGAGGAAATCCTGCTTATGTGCCTTCGCTGCCTGGCAGTGATGAGTCTTGTCCTGGTCGCGTCACGACCTTTCATCACTCCCGGGTCGCGATTCGCCTGGCTGATCATCCTGCCGTTGCTTCTGGTTTCGGTGTCGGGCTTTGCCGTATCCTTCATCATCTGGCAGTATCCACGGGCGCGATGGAGTCTGCTCCTCGGCGCGGCTCTGCTTCTGCTTGTCGCCGGGATCGCACTGGTCTTCGAGGAACGTCTGCAGTCACGGATATTTGGTGCCGATGGAGCCCGGGACATAGCGTTGATAATAGATGCCTCGGACAGCATGGATGTCAAGATAGGCGGTGTGTCGAATTTTGCTCGTGCGCTGGAGGAGGCGAGGAGTGTGATTGCCTCTGCCCCGTATGGAAGCGCGTTCAGTTTGATTGTAGGTGGGGGGATGCCCTATGCTCCAGTGGCCAGTCCCATAAGTGACCGTGAGGAAGTTCTGACGGCTCTGGATTCCATCGAGGGGGAGAAGGACTTGATACGAGCGCCGGAAGCCATAACACTTGCTGCCTTCACCCTGGCCAAGGGAAACAATGCGGCGAAACAAATCATCATTTTCAGCGATGCGAGGCGCAAAGGCTGGAATCTTGCCGGAAGCGGTGGGGAATGGAATGCTGTGAAGGAATGCCTGGAGCAGCTGTCCAGCGTGCCGCCGGTGATTTTAAGACGCCTGGACTTTCCGGATTCGGTCCGCAACGCAGCAGTCAGCGGAATCAGCTTCTCGCGTGAGGCCATCGGGCTTGACCGGGAAGTCGGCATCAATGTCACCGTGGCAAATAATGGAACTGAATCGGTGACTCCTGAAGGCTTGAGGTTGACAATCGGTGATTCGGCCTACATGGACGATGGCATAGGGCAAATACCTCCCGGGAACTCCGTCACTCTGACATTCGACCATCATTTTCAGGCTCTCGGATCACAGCTTGTGCATGCGGAACTTCTCGTTGATGACGATCTTCCGCTTGACAACCATGCATGGCGTCATGTGATCCCTTTGGAGGAACTTAAGGTGCTCATTGTTGACGGCAACCCCTCCCCGCGTTTTTTCGAGCGTGCCTCCGCATTTGCCGCGCTGGCCCTGTCTCCGTTTCCGCAGACGAGGAAAGGACTTGACCCGCAGGTGGGCGTGGAAAATATGCCTGACGCGGCCAAATCGCTGGTCAAGCCTCGTGTTATTGATGCCCACGATCTTCCCTCACTGCCATCATTGTCGCCCTATTCGGTTATCATACTTGCAGATGTCCCCCGTCTGCCGGAAGGGACAGCCGAAGCACTGGCTGAATACGTCAGTTCTGGTGGGGGGCTGCTGGTGGCGCATGGGGCTAGAACGAGAATTGATTTTTTCAACGAATGGAAGACAGATGACTGTCCGTTTATGCCGGGAGTTATAGAGAAACAACTTTTCCCGGAAGTTGAAGGCGGCAGTGAGAAGCTAGCGTCTCCGGCGCCCGCCACATTCATCCATCCGGCGTTGTCGAGGTTCAGGGATGAGGGCCTGGACCTATCCCAGGTGATATTGCGGTCCTATTGGCAATTGAGTGCGAACGACGTTGAGCCGCCCGTCAGGACTGGTGCGCGACTGGCCAATCAGTATCCCTTCATCCTTGACCGTTCCCTCGGGAAAGGAAGGATTGTGCAGTTCGCGTGCAGTCTCGACTCAAGCGACAGCAATCTGCCTTCGACCAAGGCATTTGTACTGATCCTGCACCAGTTGGTCTCGCATCTTTCCGGTGTCGGCAATGACATGCTCAACATTGATTACCGCCCCGGTGCCGCAATCCCTATTTCCGCCCTGGCTGCAACTGGAGAAGAGAATTTGAACCAGCCGTCTAAGCTTGCTGAAAGCGGTTTAAAGGATATGGATATAATTGACAGCGGCGGGATCCACCGGCGTGGAAAGATGCTCATTGGCGATGACATTGAGAAAGGCATGACGCTGCTGTTGCCCCCGAATATATCTCCCGGCAATCACTGTCTGCGCATTCCTGAAGCGATCCGCGGCGAATTCCGGCATGTGCTCACGGGCGAAGACAGTTTGCCTTTTGTTCTGCTCCGAGCTGGATCTGAGGGCCGTCTGTCGGCTCTGGATGAAAGTGACAGCGCTCGTCTCAGGCGTTATCTGCTGTGGCAGGAGGCCGTTTCGGAAGAACAGATGCTGGGTGCACTTGAGGGTGCGAGGTTCGGTAGAGAAATATGGCGGCCGCTGGCACTGGCAGCGTTCCTTCTTCTTCTTGGAGAAATTGCCGCCTCGCGCTGGATCGCCATCCGCCGTCAGCTCGGCAGTAAATTGACCATAGATTTTCAAAGCTCTACCCGACCGGGCGAGAAGCTTCGGCAAGACATGAAGAATTTCAGCAAGGAGGGGGGAGTTTTATGAAAGGCGATACCCACAGCGGAATATTTGTCGTTGCAATGCCTGCCGTCGTAGTTGTCATATTGGCGGCGGCATTTATGTATGCCTGGCTATTCCTGTTCCGCCGGGTCAGAAATGATGTCGGCGGTGCAAAGGGGTTTCTCGCAATATTATCTCGTTGGATTGTTGGAACGCTTGCAATATGGTTCACCTTCCAGACCGTTTCTCTGGCACTTATCCTGGCTACTCCCTGGCCGCTGTTTTTACTGTCCATGCTCGGCTCAGCGGCGCTCGAGGCGCTTGCCTTCTTATACAAGTTTGAGAGAAGTGCGACGAAGGCGGATACCGGGCGTGCCATCTTCCGCCTGCGGCTGGCAGCGATTTTTCTGGTTCTACTGATTCTCTCGGAGCCGGTCATCAAGCGAGTAATCGTCAGAAAATTCGAGCGTCAGGTGGTGATTCTTCTCGATCAGTCCGCTTCAATGAACCTCACCGACCCGCAACGGGATGTGGATGAACTCATGGAGCTGGCCGCGTTCTACGGCATCATAGACCTAGACCACAAAGACTACGCTGAGAAACCTAAAAATATCGAGAGCTTCATTTCAGGGCTCAGCACTGAAAAGAAAGAGAAAATCCTCAGTCTGCGCGATAAGACCCGCCGGGAAATCGCGCGGCATCTCGTTTTCGGGAATGACGGCAAAGCGGGCCTGAGAGACGAATTGGCGCGCAATTACGATGTCCGTCTTATTGATTTTGCCGCCTCGCCGCGGACAAATGAAAGCGGCAATGCCGACAAAGCGGCAGAGGGGGATTCGGACTGGGAAAAACTGAGCAACATCAGTGCCGCCCTGGGGTTTGCCCTGGAGAACATCCCCACGGAACAATTGGCGGGGGTGGTGTTGATCAGCGACTGCCGCGATACGGCAAGAGGGAATTCCGAGGCTGCGGCCATATCGCTAGGACAGCGATCCGTTCCTGTCCATCCGGTTCTGACAGGAAGTGTTCACGACAGACTCGACCTTGCCGTGACCAACATCAATGCCCCTGAATCAATCTACAAGGGGGAAAAGCTCAGCGTCGAGGCTGACCTTAAGTTTCACATGGCGGCTGGCCGGGAAGTGCGGGTGAAGTTCATGCGAGACAACGACGTGCTCGAAGAAAGGACACTTGCCGTCCCTGACGACAATCAACATCGAACCATGACACGATTCCAGGACGAACCCGGCGAGGAGGGGATATATTCATATTCGGTGGGTGTCGAGCAGATCGAAGGCGAGGCTGATCTGGAAAACA
The DNA here is from genome assembly GCA_964486565.1 of uncultured Victivallales bacterium. Lineage (GTDB taxonomy): Bacteria > Verrucomicrobiota > Lentisphaeria > Victivallales > JAADHT01 > JAFGFR01. The sequence goes on along the minus strand of CAZANS010000047.1, from coordinate 6,331 downwards.
ACGTCTGGCGTTTCCAAACGGCCGTATCCGATGACCGGACAAATGTACTTCTTGTTGACAGCCTGCCGCGCTGGGAATTCCGCTATCTTCGCAATCTGTTCTTCGGGCGTGACAAATCCGTGCATCTACAGTACGTCCTCACCGACCCTGATGCAATAATAAACCCAGACGGCGGCTCCGCTGGAGAGTCCAGGCAGCCTGTTGCGGCTTCCGCCTCACGTACCTTCGGCGAAGCCGAGGCAGACATCCTGCCGGACTCCATAGAGGAATGGCGCAAGTTCGATGTGATTATCATCGGAGATGTATCTCCAAAAAATCTTACTCAGCAGCAAATTGAACACATCGAGCATTGCGTCAACGTGCGAGGCGCGGCGCTGATAGTCATTGCCGGCCCCAATTATATGCCCCACAAGTTCGACGGCGAAACCTGGCGGAATCTGCTGCCGATAGTCTACACTGCCACCAAGCACCATCATTTTGTCCCTCCGGAGCCGGAATTCCGCCTGCAGGCGCATCCCACCTTGGAAGGGCGGCACCATCCGGTGATGCGAATAGGATCTGACACCTCGGACAGCGAGAGAATCTGGGTCGAATTGCCCAACCTGCAATGGCGTTTCAACGCCGAAGACATCAAGCCCGGGGCTGTGATTTTGGCATATGCAATCCCTCAGCATGTCGAGGAAGTAGAATTCACTACCGCCGACGCCAACCCGGAGGAAACCCTGAAACGGATAAAGGAGCTTACGGAAATCCAAAGACGCAACAGTCTGATCGTCAGCCAGTATTCCGGGCTGGGCAGGGTGATGATGCTGAATTTTGACCGCACATGGCGTCTGCGCTACCGCATCGGGGACACTTTGCACCATCGTTTCTGGGGCAGGATTATGACCTGGGGCGCCGGGGAGAATCTGCGTGCAGGAAGCCAGTTTGTACGGCTTGGGACCAACCGTATAACCTACAGCCATGAAGAAAGCATCAACGTCTCCGCCAGAGTCATGCGTCCCGACTACACCCCAGTGACAGATGCTCGTGTAAATCTGGACGTGTACCGCGACGAAAAAAAAGTTGCAGTCCAGCGCCTAAAGTACCGCCCGCAATCCCAGGGGATGTATGATGCGCAGATAGGCCCCTTCAAGGAAACCGGCCGCTATCGCATAGCACTCTCAGGGGATGCAATTGAACGTATTATCAGCGAGGAGAACGCAGAACCTGTCGAGACTGAATTCCTGGTTGTCACCGCGTACAACCAGGTGGAGACCGCCGAGCTCTCAGTTGACCGTGACACTGCCGGAAGGCTCGCAGCCGCCAGCGGCGGGGATGTGCTTCCGCTGAACCTCGCGCAACAACTCCGTGATGCCTTCGGCCCCGGTTCGAAAGGAGAACCGGAAAGGGCCGACATAACCCTATGGGACCACTGGATACTCCTGCTGGTATTGCTGTGCCTGCTCACGGCTGAATGGTTATTACGTCGAAAAGGAGGTTTGCCATGAAGAAGAATAAGCCATTGACCCTTGCCGACCTGCCCGCCCCTATTGCTGAAAAGCTTGCTTTTGCCGCCCGGCGCATACGCAGGATTATCCTGATGCGCGGACTCTTTAAAGTATTCTCTCTGGCAATGCTGAGTTTTCTGGCAGTTATGGCAATTGATGCTACCACCATGTTGCTTTCCGAGCTTGTGCGCTGGTTGCTTTCGTCTGCGGCCTTCGCGGTTGTATGCCTTGGCGCCAGCAGGTTCCTTTTTCGTCCATTGCGGCGGCGGCTCAGCCCCGCTGAGATCGCCCGCGTCATTGAAACCCGAGAAAGCGAGTTCGTCGATGAACGAATCAGCTCGACCGTGGAGATTCTCAGCCTCCAGGCCTCCCGGCAGGAGGATTTCTCGCAAACCCTGCTCAAGCAATTGATCAGCGACGCCGAAAAAGATGCCGGGGCGCTTGCTCCTCAGCAGATATTCACATGGCATTCCTCCCGGAGGTTCCTTTATGCAATGTTGACCCTGGCTTCAGTCTATGCCGTTCTTTTTGTCTTATGGCCCAGACATTCGGCGCGTCTGTTCATGCGCGCGATAGCTCCCTATGCCCGCATCGGAGGGCTTCACGCCGACCAGTTGCAGGTTGACCCCGGTGATGTCCGCATGGCGGTTGGAGATTCGCTGACCATCAAGGTTGAGGTGGAGCATGGAGTCTCGCGCAATGTGGAAATCAGAGCGATTGCCCCTGATGGCAGAGAACTCGTAGAACGAATGCGCCCGTCTGACCCCGAAGACCCGGAACCCAGCAGGTTCTTCGCCAGTTTCCCGGTCGTCAACAAAAGTTTCGAATACCGCATCCGCGCAGGTCGGGCTTTGAGCAGATTCTATCGGGTCCAGGCCTTCGACAGGCCGGAAATTACCAACCTCCACGTCCATCATGAATACCCGCAATATACCGACCGCGCCCCAATGAAGGAGACAATCAACAATGGAAGGATTCAAGCTTTCACAGGCAGCACACTGACGATTTCCGTCGAAGCCAATACTGAGATTGAGAAGGCGGAGCTGTTGATTGACGGCAAATCCATGAGTGCGGGAGCTAGTGCATATATCGAGGGCAAACAAGTCAACCAATGGATTGTGCCTGTGGAAAAACCCGGGAGTTTCATCTGGCAGGTTGACATGACCAGCAGCGAAGGTTTCAACAATCCCCGGGCACCCAACCATGAGCTGGTTGTCTTCCCGGATAAGCCGCCGGGTGTCTCGATCGCCAGTCCGGAAAGCCCGAATGTGCGGCTTGACGCCGCCGCCATTTTGCCGATTCAGTATTCGGTCAGTGATGACCATGGCATATCTAAAGTCAAGATGCGGCTGCGCCCCGAGGGCGCAGAGCAGCGACTCGTCGAGCAAGGGGTACCACTTGAGCAGGACGGCGAATGGTCCGGCAGGGCTCTTCTGGACCTGGCCTCGCTGCGACTCGGAAACACCGGCATCATCAGGGTTGAAATTGTCGCCTATGACAATCTCCCGGCCCAGCTTGGCGGCCCCAACGAGGGAATAAGCAGGACTATTACCATCAATATAGAAAAGGGCATCGAATCTCATGCACACCAGGAACTCAAAGCCCAGCGGGAGCTCGCCGAGAAAGTTCTCGAACAGGCTGTCGAAGAATTGGAGAAGATAAGCCAGGAAGCTGCGCAGATGCAGGAATTGTCTGCCGCGGACAAAGATGGAAAGAAAATCACCAGGGGAGTTCTGCGAGAGTTTTGGACCGGGATAGGAGGCGGCGGAGCGGTGGCAAATCTCACCTCACACCCGCGTTATCCGGCCAATCCTGACGGAAGCGAGATAGCGGATGCATTCAAAGGGCCAGTTAATTGGCAGGACAACTATGGGACAAGAATGCATGGATTTGTCCATCCGCCGAAAACTGGGGAATACAGATTCTTGATCGCCGGCGACGACAATTGCGAGCTGTGGTTGAGTTCAGATGCCAATCCGGCCAACGCTTCGCTAGTCGCTTCAGTTCCAGAATGGACCGCGCCGGAGGAATGGGGGAAATTCCCGCAGCAACATTCGAAAGAAATCAATCTGCGTGAAGGACAACGCTATTACGTGATGGCCTTGCAGAAGGATGGTGGGGGCGGCGACAGCATAGCGGTCGCCTGGGAAGGCTCAGGAATCAATCGCCAGGTCATCACGGGGGATTACCTTTCGCCTTGGGAGGATCCCAGCCAACGCAGCCTGATGGAAAAGATCGCCAGCATCACAGAAAAAATTGATTCGGTGGATGAAAAACTGGCCGATGTCGCAGAAAAGTTGCAGGATACAACGCTGCAAGCACTTGCCGACAGCATTTCGGGCATATCAGACGACCAATTGAGCGAGGCCAGGAAGTTAAGCCAGGAAATTCCGCTGACCGATGAAGCAGCGGAGCAGGGGAAATTGCTGGAGGAAATGAAAAAACAAATTGACAGCGCTCTGGCGGACGCAAAGCAGCTACAAAGACAACTAGACCCAATGGCCGGCGAAGCCGAACGCCAGGCAGACCTGAGCGAACTGAGTTCACGCCAAGAAGTTCTCGCCGAACAGGCAGGCAAGGAAGACTGGGCGGAGGGGCTTGAAGACTGGAAGCACCGTCAGGAGGAAGTGGCTGACAGGCTCGCCGAGATGATTCAGGAGGAGAACGCCAAGCGGCAGCTCAATGAGAAAATTGACCAGGCCTCAAAGCTCTTGGACGATGCCGCCAAAGCCGCCCGTGAAGCCGCAGAGACTGCCGGCCAGGGAGAACAACAGGCGACCGAGGAAGCCCGGCAAAAGGCGACCGAAGCGGTGGATGCCGCTGCGGAAAACATAGGCGCGTTGGCTGAAATGGCCCACAAAGCCGGAGATCCAGATAAGGGGAAAGACCTCCAGGAAATCTCCCAGTCATCACAGGAAGCAGGAAAACAAATCGCCGAGGCTGGAAAACAAGGCGACAAATCACAACAGGAAGCAATGGAAGAAAGCGCAGGAAAGCTGGAGAATCTTGCCGAGAAACTCAAAGAAATCGCCTCTCCGACCCCAGGCGGCGATGACCCAAAGCAAAAGCAGGCCGCAGAAATGATTCAGGAGGAGAACGCCAAGCAGCAGCTCAATAAGAAAATTGACCAGGCCTCAAACCTCTTGGACGATGCCGCCAAAGCCGCCCGTGAAGCCGCAGAGACTGCCGGCCAGAAAGAACAACAGGCGACCGAGGAAGCCCGGCAAAAGGCTGCCGACGCGGCGGAGGCCGCTGCGGAAAACATAGGCGCGTTGGCTGAAATGGCCCGCAACGCCGGAGATCCAGATAAGGGGAAAGACCTCCAGGAAATCTCCCAGTCATCACAGGAAGCAGGAAAACAAATCGCCGAGGCTGGAAAACAAGGCGACAAATCACAACAGGAAGCAATGGAAGAAAGCGCAGGAAAGCTGGAGAATCTTGCCGAGAAACTCAAAGAAATCGCCTCTCCGACCCCAGGCGGCGATGACCCAAAGCAAAAGCAGGCCGCCGAAGCCGCGCTGGATGCCGCCAGGCAACAGGCAGCCAGACAGGCCGCCGAAGCCGCGCTGGATGCCGCCAGGCAACAGGCCTCCGAAGCTGCGCTGGATGCCGCCAGACAGGCCGCTGAAGCCGCGGCATCCGGCCAGCAGAATGAGGCCGCCGATATGGCCGCCGAGGCGGCCAGGCAAATGCGGGAGATGGCTCAACCATTGCCAAAACAAAAAGGAACTCAGCCTCCCTCCACTTCACCTCAGCCTGCTGATCCATCAGAACAACCAGGGGGGCTTGCAGGGAAAAGCCAGAGCACCCCGGAGGCCGACAGCGAGGTGCCTAAATGGGCCCTCGACATCGGCCTCTCAAGCAGCGACTGGGTCAGGCTTAAGGGAAGCGTCAAGGCCGACGGGGAAACCGTTGACGAGCGCAGGGTGCCAAGTGAATATCGGGCTCTCATCAGAGACTACTTCCGCGAATTAGGCAGGGAGGACAGAAAATGACAGTAATATTCTCAAATACCAATAAGCTCATAATTGCTTATCTCGCCGCATTCATAGCTCTCATCAACACTTTCCCGTCTGCCGAGGCACAGAATATCTCCCAGGTTCTTGCCCCACACGCCGAGAATGTCGAAAAGGCTATCTCCCGCGGGTTCGATTATCTGGTCGCTACACAGCAGGATGACGGCTCCTTCCCCGGGGAATACGGAGGCTCGGCAGGTGTCGTCTCGCTTGTCGGAATGAGCTTCCTGGCCGCAGGGCACACCCCGGGCATCGGCGTTTACGGCCACACAATAGACAAATGCCTAGACTATGTCATCGCACAACAGAACATCGAAGGCTACATATTTTCCTCCGGCAAGAAGGACAGAGGCATGTATTCACATCATATAGCCACTTTGTTCCTCTCGGAAGTCTCCGGAATGGTCGCCCCCGAACAAGAGGCTAAAGTCCGCGACTCCCTCGGACGCGCCGTACGTGTCATCCTAAGTTCGCAGAACGTCAATAAAAACGAGAGGGACAAGGGAGGATGGCGATATGATCCCAACAGCGGCGACAGCGACCTTTCTGTCTCGGGATGGGCCCTAATGGCCTTGCGATCCGCCAGGCTTAACGGCGCAAAAATCCCCGAAGACAACATAAAAAAGGCAATCGAGTACGTCCGCAGGATGCAGCATGATAACGGCGGATTCGGCTACCAGTCCCCCGGAGAGTTCAGGATTTCTCTCACGGGACTGGGTATCTTGTGCCTTACACTCACCGGATATCACGACAGTGAAGAGGTGGCTCGTGCAAAGGTCTTCTTGGAAAAGCATTTCCAGGAAATCCCCAGACATGAAGGCGCCC
>CAZANS010000046.1:0-11154 GCA_964486565.1 uncultured Victivallales bacterium | reverse complement strand
GGTTCGAATCCAGGCGCAGGAGCCATTTTATGTATTACGAGCCAGTTGAGGGTATATGCACCGGCCATTTCGCCGCACCGTCTGACGCAACTGCGCTCCCAACGCGGTTCACGCGGATTTTTGAACTTGGCTCGGTAACCTACGGCATGATGCAGACGTTGACACCGGCTATGATATCTGAATGTCTTGAGCATTGCCCCTTGTGCGGGTCGTCAAGGACCGAAGATGTTCCTCGGCATGTTTCAGGGCGTAGATTTTATCTTTGCCGCGACTGCTCGCTGATTTTCGTTGACAAGGCCTTCCATCTTTGTCCCGGGGATGAGAGAGCACGCTACGAGACACACCGCAACAGCATTCTCGACGAGGGCTATGTGGCCTTTCTGAACGGGATAATCACCCCGGCGATCGAGCATCTGGAGCCAGGGATGCGTGGCTTGGATTTCGGCTGTGGCCCGGGGCCGACGCTCTCAAGGATTCTCGCCCTAAGAGGGTTCGACTGCGACGACTACGATCCATTTTTCTTCCCCGTGCCTCCTCGCCCACCATACGAATTCATCTTCTCCACCGAATGCCTCGAGCACTTCGCCTCCCCACGGGCAGAGCTGGAAAAAATCTGCGCCATGCTTAAAAAAGGCGGCCTGCTGTGCATCATGACAGAGCTGTGGAGGACAATAGAAGACTTCCCCGAATGGTACTATGCCAGGGATCCATCGCACATCTCGTTCTACCACCAAAGCACCCTGGATTTCATCCGGGACTGCTTACGCTTGGAAGATGTCTGGAGCGACGCCAGCAGGTGTGCGGTATTCAGGAAACCCTGAGCAATCCGCGGCGGGGCAAGACACCCTTGAGTACCTTGTTGTCGCGCTCTATGGCCGTCAAGGCGTCGTCAACCAGTGTACCGATCTCGGGACGCTTGGCGTTCTTCTGGAGGTATGGCCAGCGTGCCTCTGGTGGCATCCATATTGCCGCGAAGCTTGTCGGCTGCCGACCACAGCTTGTCCTCGAAGCCCAAATTCGCACTTGTGGATGTAATCACTTTAGCCATCACTGAGTCTCGAAAATACCTGTTTGTTGCATCTTCGTGATGGAAGAGGCCATATTGCCGACAGACACCACCTCTACAGATTCCTAATGTTTTTAAGAGTAGCACTGCTGGAGCCCCCCTTCCTTAACTCCATATGGGCTATTGACCTGCTGTATCTACTTGCGGAATTTCTCGGGTGAGATGCCGTATTCCTTTCGGAAGACCTTGCAGAAGTAGCTTGGGTCTTTGAATCCGCACTGGTCGGCGATGTCCTTGATTGCCGCGCGCTCAGTCTGCAGGAGCCTTACCGCACGCTTCATCCGCAGGTCGTGCAGAAACCTCGAGGGCCCTTCACCGTACCATGCCTTGAATACCCTCGAGAAGTGGAACCTGCTGAATCCCGCGGCGTCTGCCAGGTCTGCCACCCCGATGTCCTCGTGGAGGTGTCGTATGCTGAACTCCGTCACGGCATCCAGGAACGGCGGCGGTTTGTTCTCGGAGTCCGATGCCGGCAGTATGTCGTCAATGATAGACATCAGGAAGTTGTAGGCCATAGCCGAAGCCTGCTGCGGGGTCTTTATTTGGTGAGACATGTTTTTCAGGAAAATCTCCCTGGCGAGGCGCAGAGTATCGGAGTCCTCTGCGAAATTCGCAACCGGCCCGGCGACGCGGATGGTGTCGCGCCATATCCGCAGAAGCTCGCTGCCATGGAAATTGATGTAGAGAAACTGCCATTCAGGGGAGCCCTGGGGCAGGTAGTAGCAATGATCATGCGGGATATGAAGCAGCATCGCCTGTCCTTCGCCAACTTCATGGATCACGCCCTCGAACTCCAATTCACCTCGCCCGGATATGGTGTACTGCCATATCCCGAATTCAATATGGCCTCTCGACAGCCCGTGCCATCGGTAGTCCGGGGTGTTCTTTATGCTGCGCCCGCAGGTGCCTAGCATCGCGTGCAGCCCGATCGCACGAGATGGAAACTCCAGAGAGGCATCGCCAAGCGCCAATTCTGCAAGATTAGCACCTTTCATAGCACAAAATTACCTTGAATCGCAAATTTATCATGTTTTTCATCGGTTGACAATTATGTTTTTGAGCATTTATTTTACATCATGGTTGAAGTAAAGCAAGTTTTTTATCAAAAATGGAGAAACGGAGATGGCGAAGAAGAAGTCGGTTGATGTAGGGCATCAGGAGCACATGAAGGAGGCGGACGGTGAAATTTCAGGCGCGGAGGTCTCGCGTCCTTTGAAGGTCGTGTTCCTTGGTGCCGGCAGCGGATTTTTCGAGAAGCTTTTCATAGACATCCTGAGCGTTCCCGGGGCGGCGCGCGGGGAGATGGGCATAGTTGACATTGACCTCAAGCGCCTGAAGATAGCCGAGAAGCTGGCGAAGAAGATAGTTAAGGAGATGGGGAGCAAGTGGAAAGTAGTCGCGACACCTGAGCGCAAGGATGTGCTGAAGGACGCGGACTATATAATCAACTGCATCGAGGTCAGCGGGGTTGAATGCGTCAGGTTCGACAACGACATACCCTTGAAGTACGGTGTTGACCAGTGCATAGGCGACACGATAGGGCCGGGAGGGCTTTTCAAGGCCCTGAGGACGGTGCCGGTATTCCTTGAGGTGCTGAAGGATGTCGAGCGGCTGTGCCCGGATGCCTTGGTGCTGAACTACACGAATCCTATGAGCATAATGTGCCTTTCCGCTGCGGAGGCCAGCACCGCGCGCGTCATCGGGCTATGCCACAGCGTTCAGGGCACGTCCCATCAGTTGGCCGGGCATGCCGGCGTACCCTATCCCGAGATGAAGTGGACCTGCGGCGGTATCAACCATCTTGCCTGGTTCACCGAGCTTTCGCACAAGGGCAAGGACTTGTATCCTGTGCTGCGTGAAAGGTTGGAGAAGGATCCCGAACTGCTTGCCAAGGATCCGGTGAGGTTCGACATGATGAAATACTTCAATTACTTTGTCACAGAGTCTAGCGGGCATTTCAGCGAGTACCTGCCGTACTACCGCAAGCGCCCGGAGCTGATCAAGAAGCATTGCGGATTGAAGTACAACGGCGAGAGTGGCTTCTACGCCCGCGACTGGCCGGGTTGGAGGATCGCCTGTGACCAGAACCGCCTGGACGCGGTGTCCGGCAAACGCGAGATATCAAAGACAAGGACCTGGGAGTATGCCAGCCACATCATCCAGGCCATCGAGACAAACGTGCCGTTTGTCGCTCATCTTACCGTGCCGAACGACTTCCTGATAGAGAACCTCCCCTGCGACGGGGTAGTGGAGGTGGCATGCCTCCTGGACTCCAATGGGGTGCAGCCGACTCATTTCGGCGAGCTCCCGCCTCAGCTCGCAGCGTTATGCGACTGGCACATGAGGATGTTCGCATTGGCCGCCAAGGCATGCGTCGAGAAGTCAAAGGAGGCCGCGATGCACGCGATGATGCTCGACCCCCTCACCGCCGCAGTCTGCTCGCCTGCCGAGATCAAGGAGATGACCCTCGAGCTGTTCAAGGCAGAGAAGGCCTTCCTCCCTGGGTACAAATAGAGCAATACTGCACAGCCTCTTCAGACGACAGGCTGCGTGTCGGGCTTTGTTTCGGGTGTCTATATGATCTGGGTCGGCGATGACGGCGGAGCTGTAAAGTTGCCTCCGTACGCATCTTCTTCGGACTGCCGCATGACTTTTTTCTCCCCATAAATTGCTCTGCGGCTGTTGCAATTCCTGCTTTGTCGGCTTATTTATCCCAAGCTCATGACGCGCGGGGTGCGGGATGTTCCCGTATGCCGTAGACATAAGGACATTTCGAGTGCATATAACGAAGATAGACAATCTGACATGGACTCCGGTGAGGACCAAGCCGCGGCAGGAGAAGAAGCTCGCGGAATACTGCAGGTCCAAATCCGTGGTGTGCTATTTGCCTTTGAGAAAGAGTCTCAGGCGCTACGACAGGCGCACGGTCCAGCATCTGGTGCCGATGTTCCCCGGCTACGTCTTCTGCGTGCTGGACGAGGACATCTACAGGGCCATGCTGGTTTCCGGAACGGTGCTGTACCGTATCAACGTCAACGAGAACGAGGAGAAGCGCCTGATCCAGGATCTGGTGGCGTTGCGCGACTTCGAGGCGCTCGCCGCCGAGAAGGAGGTGATCATCCGCCCGGAATTGGTTCCCGGGGCAAGGGTCAAGGTAAACAGCGGCCCGCTCAAAGGCGTGACGGGTGTGCTGGAAAGGAGAAAGTCGGACGTGCTGATCACTGTCAATGTGGAGATTCTCGGACAGGCGGTGTCCACTCAGATAGACATAGGAGACGTAAATCTGGACGACTGACGCGGGGGGTGCGAATCTCGCAAGCCCTGCCTGGCGGTACAAAAACAACTACAGGTGCTTTAGGCTATGGACATCTACGATGATTTCAAGGAGCGTGGTCTGGTTTACCAGAGCACCGACGAGGGCAGGCTCAGGGCGATGCTTTGCGGGGGCGCCATATCCTTCTATGCCGGTTTCGACCCTACGGGGAGCAGCCTTCATGTGGGGCACCTGCTTCCTGTGATGGCGATGCGCAAGCTGCAGCGTGCCGGCCACCGCCCGATAGTGCTCGTGGGTGGAGCCACCGCCCTTGTCGGAGACCCCTCTGGAAAGCAGGAGGCAAGGCCCATCCTCAGCCTCGAGGAGGTCGCGGCAAACGCCGCGGCGTTGAAGGGGCAGCTTGCCAGTTTCATCTCCGTGGAGTCCGGGATGGCAGTCTTTGTTGACAACGCCGAATGGTTCTCCGGCATGGGGCTGCTCGATTTCCTCCGCGAGACGGCAAGCCGCTTCAGCGTCAGCCGGATGCTCGCCGCAGAGTCAGTGAAACAAAGACTCGAGACAGGGCTTTCGTTCCTCGAGTTCAGCTACATGCTGCTGCAGGCATACGACTTCCACTATCTGAACAAGAGCCATGGCTGCGTGCTCCAGATAGGCGGGCAGGACCAGTGGGGCAACATTGTCGCAGGGGTAGAGCTTGTCAGGAAGCTCTCGGGCACCGAGGCCGCAGCCCTCACCTTCCCACTTCTTACCGACAGCTCCGGGGCGAAATTCGGCAAGACCACCGCTGGAGCCGTCTGGCTCGACCCCTCGAGGACATCCGTGTTCGACTACTACCAGTTCTGGCGCAACTGCGACGACTCTGACACCGGGAAGCTGCTGCGCTTTTTCACTGACCTCCCGCTGGACGAGATCGCAAGCCTCGATTCCCTCCAGCCTCCAGAAATCAACCGCGCGAAGGAGATCCTGGCGTACGAGGCCACCGCGTTGGCACACGGCCACGAGGCGGCGGCAAAGGTTTTCCTCGCTGCAGGCTCGAAATTCGGATTCGCTGACATCGGAGGCAAAATCCAAACCTCCAGCACCATAGCTGAAATAAACACCGCCACACAATCCTCCGAAAACCTCCCCGGGCACGACGTACTGAAGGATGAAATTCAACCCGAGGGCAAATGGATAGTGCAGGTGCTGAGCGATTCAGGCCTCACATCCTCCAACAGCGACGCAAGAAGACTCATTCTCGGTGGCGGAGTCTCGCTCGATGGAAACCGAATCTCGGATGTCAACTTTAAAATACAGGCCCACGACTTCAAAAACGGCTCCGCGATCCTGAAGGCCGGTAAAAAACACCTCCGTAGACTGCGATTGGTTTGAGAGCCAGTGAAATTGGCTCTTGACGCAAAGAGACGCTCCCAGATGCTTGCCAATCGTCTCAAGATAGTCTTGCCTGCATGCCGATGGCGTGGTAAAGGACTATTGCGGCGGCATTGGCGACGTTCAGGCTTCTTGCGAACTTCCCGGGCATGGGGATGGTGAGAAGGGATTTTTCGAACCTCGTGTAGATAGATTCCGGGAAGCCTCTGCTCTCGCTTCCGAACACGAGCAGCGATCCTTTGGGATATGCCGCATCAAGGTAGTTTTTTTCTCCCTTCGTCGAAAAGAAAAGACAGCTTTTGTCCACGGAAAAAAGCAGAAAATCATCCACCGAGTCATGCACGGTCAGATCGAGATGCCTCCAGTAGTCCATCCCTGCACGGCGTATGTACTTCGCGTCCAGCGAGAAACCTATCGGCCTGACAAGATGCAGCCTCGCGCCCGCACCGACGCAGAGCCTGCCGATATTGCCAGTGTTCTGCGGGATCTCAGGACATATCAGCACCACTTCGAACATAGTCGGCCACCCATTTGAACTCTCTTGCGATGCTCTCCTCGACGGAAGGGCTTTTAAGGCTTTCCGGCAGGACATTGTAGGTGTAGGTCTCGATCTCGAGGCCCGTGCAGATTCCCGGGTCGCGACGTGTCTTCTCCAGCACTGCCAGCAGCTCCGATCGCGCCGCACGGATGCGCGGCCCTATCCCCGAGCAAAATACTGGCACATGGAAATGGCTGACGATGCGGCACCCCGGATAGTCGCCATCCAGCTCGCGAGGGATGTCGTCGAAACGCCTGCACACGCCACCGCCGGCATCTTTAACCCTCGTCTGGTGCAGATACACGCTCTCTGCGAAAGGCTGCAGCGCCGCCAAGTCCCCGCTCGATGCCCCAAGGGTCTCCAGAGCTGCGCTGAGCTGTATCTTGCCTATGCGTACGCCGCCTGACACCAGCATTTCCAGCCCTTCCCCCGGCGCGTAGCCCGTAAGTTCCTGGTGCGAGGTGTCGTAGCATACCCCGATATGCCTGCGGGCGTTCTGCGAACTCCGCAGATGCCGGTCGTAGAATTCAAGAAATCCTCCACAGTCCTCCCATATGCAGTCCGGCTCCATCTCGACCGACAGGACGATCTCCGCCCCGCGACTCTCCTCCAAGCCGGCGAGATAATCCGCGACTTTAATCAGATTGCGCGCCATCTCCTTCTCGCATTCCTCCCTGCAGGAGAGGAACTTCGTATAACCGCCCGGAAGCGTGCTGATGCTCCCGCAGATGCCCGGCGGCTTCACCTCGGCCAAAAAATCCGCCGCACGGCAAGTGAAATCCGCACGGAGGGCGCTGGTCCAGTCGGGAAGATAAACCCCCGACTTCACCGGCTTGCCATGAAACTCCCCGTACGGAAACGCATTCAAAGTGAATACATAATAACCCTTGCTCTCAAGAAAATTCCTGACAAGCGAGATGTTGGACTTGTCGGCCATCTGACCAGTAAGATGCGAGTCAGACCAAAAGCCCAAAGCAAACGGCTCTCCTTCCGACATGCCGAGCGACTCCCGGACCCTCCCGAACTTCAACCCTATGTCCGCAACACGCCTGCCAACATCCGCGTCGCTCGGGAAAACATTCAGGCTGTAGCACAAGTGCCTGCCGTCAAGCTTCATTGCTGTTCCCGAATATCTGGAGTATTTTCTTCTCCAAGTCCATGGAGTAGCCCTTCGTGTCCGGGAGCGACGGGTCAAGCAGGGGGATCTTGTCCACCGTAGTCAAAGGAAGCTCCTTGCAGTTCGGGAATATGACGGTCTTGCCGGGGAAAGACGCGTCAGCGACAGCCTCAAGGCCTTTTTTGAGATCCGCCATCCCGCCGATGGCCGCAAGGGCCGTAGAGGGATCCAGCTTGCCCGACTCGACCAGCTCGACAGTATGCCTGAGATGGTGGGTCCTGCTCCCGCTGGAGCCGATGTAGCGGTGCCCCTGCGTCACGATTCCCCTGACGTTGAGCAATGCGTCATTGCCGGCTGGAATCCCGGCAAAGATGTTCATCAGGCCGTCCTCCTTGAGGTATTTGGAGGAGTCGTTGAGGACAGGGATGACAGGCACGAGCATGACAATGTCGTCGAAGCCGCCGGGACCTGCGAATTTCGCAACCTCCTTCATGAATGCCTCAGGCTTCGCGAAGCTTTTGGGGTTCAAGGTCTTGAACTCTATCTTCCTTCTTTTGACGGACGGGGCAAGGATGTCCGAGACGTGCTTTATCCTTGAGTCGTCGAGGTCTGTGACGAGTATCCTGCCCGGCCCCGAATTGGACTCCGCGGCGAGCTGTGAGTGCATCTGCCCCATCGCCCCCGCTCCTCCGGGGAGCCAGCATGTCCCCCCCGGCTTGAGCGCACTCCGGACATTCCGACCGAAGGCATCCGAAAAAGTGCCCCCTGCCGTGCCCTGGTATAACCAGCTCTTGTAGTGGATGCTGCCTACATCGAAGCTCCACTGCTCGTCGGGGAATTCACCAACAAAACTGACTGTCGCACCAGGATTGCACAGCCGCGCCGCAGCCTCGGCAAGCACCCGGTCCTTCACGCCGCATATAAAGATGTCGTCGAACAACTCGTTCTCCGGTAGTTTGTTAAGCTCCACCAGAGAGGCTATGGGAAGATCCTTCTCGATGCCGTAGATCATCATCTCGTTGGCGTTGACGCATGTCACCGACCTCGGTGGGTGGGCCTGCACGAGTTCGCCCACCGGATAAGACTCGACGCTGTCGTCTTCCATCACTATGAGCATCCTGCCGTTGTCCTTCGGGTGCTTGCGGTTCTCGATCATGTAGCTGGCGATGACGCAGGTCCAAGGCTCGATCAGCGCCGCGATGCCTGCCGGGGTGCCGTCCTTGATAGGAAGAAGATAGCAGCCCTCGTCGCCTTCAAGAATGCGCCGGTCTATCTTGCTGAACTGAGCCATGCCGCCGTCTATGGCGTAGCCGTAGGCAATGTTTTTCCCTTTGACGTAGATATCGGCCTGGATGATGAATCGCTGACCCTCCTTGAATTTATCTGCGAGATTCGCGCCGACACGCGCCACCGTCATCACAGCCTCATGCCCGGGGATCACAGGGTTCCTCGAGAGATTCTCCGAGATCACCCTGACGTGCTGCTCCCCGGCCCGGATCAGCTTGATGTCGGAAAAGCAGAGGCCTATGGCGTCAATCCTGACCAGCAGTTCGTCGTCGCCTGTCTCAGGGGTCTTGATCAGACAGGGTTTGTCGTCGCGCCCGAGTTTTTCCATCCCTGCGCCGAACAGCGGCCAAGCCAGCATTTTTTTTGGTACCGAGATCATGTCTTCCTTAAATTTTTAATTGCCTCA
The DNA here is from genome assembly GCA_964486565.1 of uncultured Victivallales bacterium. GTDB lineage: Bacteria > Verrucomicrobiota > Lentisphaeria > Victivallales > JAADHT01 > JAFGFR01. The sequence goes on along the minus strand of CAZANS010000046.1, from coordinate 2,095 downwards.
TTCCATAATTCAACACAAATGTAATCAAAACCTCCCACCTTCCCTCTCTCCCTCTCAACGCGCCATTGCAAATCTGTAATGCGGCAAACGAATATGCAAGCCGAAATATGAAAAAAAACCAATACTGACCTTTTTCAGCAATCACGCCGGTATAGACCTCGACGAGCTTGAGCGCCTATGGCTTATGGCCTCGAGAACCGGGGGAAGCGGGAAACTCAATATCGCCGAGAAACTCGAATGCACCGCGGGAATTGATATGGACAGCGCCGAGACTGCGGCGGCCATGACACAGATATTTCTCGGCTTGGTGGCGATGCAGCAGTTCAAGCAGGCGCAAAACCCCGACTTGGCTGTATTGCAAGACGATATGTTGAAGCACTTGAAGATCAGGCAGAACGGAAGCAAAGTCATGCTTAAGGGCCGTCTGAGCGAAGGACTTCTCGAGCACCTGATTGAAAAGATCGGCAAGTAGTCGACTGAACACATAGCCAATTTCAAGACTATCCGCGGCTGAGCCACTGTGCGGTCCACGCGGAGTTTTGAAATTGGCTCAACAGTACCTTAGATGCCGAAGAACTCCTTAGGCCCCGAGTGGCACATTCTCTCCGCAAGCTTCGTCGCGACTTCCAAAGGCATCTGCCCTCGCTCGACAATCCCCCCCAGCACATCCGACAGCACCCTCCGGAACATCTCGAAGCGAGACCCGTAAGAAAGCAGCTTCCGGCTGTCGGACACCATCCCTGCGAAATTCGCAAACAAGTCCACGCTCCCGATATACTCGAGCTGCCGCTTCATCCCTATGGGGGTGTCGCATAGCCACCATGCCGAACCCAAGGCCACCTTCGACCCGAATGCCCGGGCAAGTGTGGCCAAGGTCGCCTGATGACCCGGCTCAAGGCTGTACAACACAACTTTCAGCCGGTCGTCAAAACGGTTCAGGAATCCCCTCAACGGGGCGAGAATATCAATATAGTGGTCAGAGACATCACCCCCTGCATCAGGCCCAAGCGAGTCATAAAGACTTGCCCTAACGTCCCTTATCGCCCCGATGTGGAGCTGGAATACCCAGCCCTTCTCAGCATCCATCTCCGCCATCTCTCCAAGTATGTAGCTCTTGAAAATGCCGCGCTCGGCATCGGAGAGCTTCTTGCCCGAAAAGGCCTTGTCGAACACCAAGGCGGCATCGGATTCGGCGGCGCAGCCGCAGTAGGGCCTGTCAACCCCGTGGTCACTGGCCTTGCAGCCTCTCTGGGCAAAATAGTCATGTGAATCCCGAAGTGCCTGAATCAGAGAGGACAGTGAATCTATGTCGGTATTAAAACGTCTGCCCAGAGAGACGGAGTAGCTTTTCCATGAGGGCAGGTGGATGTTCATAGCCTTGTCTGGCCGCCAGGTCGGACGGACAAGCGTGCGACCGGCAGAAGAATTGACAGTGCCATGGCTCTCAAGTGTGTCCACAGGGTCGTCAGTCGAGCACATCACCTCGACTCCTATCTTCTCAAGCAAAGCCAATGGCCTCGAACTTTCATGCGCCAGCACTGCGGATGCCTTGTCCCAGATCACCCGACCGGTATCGGGACCCAAAACCTCAGTTATCCCAAGATATCGCCTCAGATCAAGATGTATCCACTCATACACAGGATTGCCCGCTATCTCAGGGAAAACTCCAGCCATCCTTAGCCACTTCTCCAACGGTGGCGCACCGCCGGTGATGAACGCCTCACCTACAGAACGCTTCCGCAACACCTCCCATACGTAATGGTCAGTCGCCGCAAAAAGCCGCCAGGGATCGCTGTAGTTCACATTCGCGGCAAGCTCCACCACATCAGCATGGTTATGTGGATCAACTACAGGCAGCCCCTTTATCGCACCATAAATCTCAAGACCCGCCCCGCTCCCTATCAGATAGCTCTCTCCCAAAAAATCCATGAAAAAACACCGCCTCCATAAATAAAGTTAATGTCCCAATATATGTATCCCGCAAACATTTTCAAATAAGAATAGATCCACGGCACACAGCGGCAACTGCTTTATTTAGGTTCAAGAGCCAGTTTCAAAACTCCGCGTGAACCGCGTTGGGAGCGCAGGCGCGGCA
>CAZANS010000045.1:0-11359 GCA_964486565.1 uncultured Victivallales bacterium | reverse complement strand
TCTGCCGCGCCTGCGCTCCCAACGCGGTTCACGCGGAGTTTTGAAACTGGCTCTGTGCCTTATATACCCATCCAACATAGCATGACAACGGGAGGAAATCAAAACAAATGAGCCAGTTTCACTGCATTACAGCCCTCCAGCACTCCAGAACTTCCTCTTCCATGGTTGACTTTTCAGACTTCCCGGATAAACTTAAGCCCTCAGGCAAAACATGCTGCCTATAAATTCTAGCAGCAAAGAAAAGGAAAAACATGAAGAAGAGAAGAGTCAGCAGAAAGCGGCTGAACCATTCCGAGGCACTGTTCGCGGATTTCAACAAGGAGGATCCCTGGCGGATTTTCAGGATAATGGCGGAGTTCGTGGACTCCTTCGAGACCATGAGGGAGCAGGGGCCGCTGGTCACGGTATTCGGCTCCGCACGAACAAGCCCCGAGGAATGGGACTACAAGGAGGCCGAGAAGATGGGAAGCTTGCTCGCCAATAACGGGTTCGGAGTCCTCACAGGTGGCGGCCCTGGCATCATGGAGGCCGCCAACAAAGGAGCCAAGGAGGCGGGGGGGCATTCCGTGGGCCTGAACATAACTTTGCCCATGGAGCAGAAACCCAACCCTTATCTTATCGAGGAGGTTGACTTCCACTACTTCTTCATCAGAAAGGTCAACTTCCTGAAGTACGCACTGGGGCTTGTCGTGTTCCCCGGCGGGTTCGGCACCATGGACGAGTTTTTCGAAGCCGTGACACTCATCCAGACCGACAAGATAACCCCCGTACCAATGTGCCTCGTGGGGGTGAAGTTCTGGCAGCCACTGATAGAGTGGTTCAAAGGTACCCTTTTGGCGCAGGGAAGGGTATCCCCGAGCGATTTCGAGATCTTCTCACTCGTGGACAGCGCCGAGGACGCCATGAAGGTCATCCTCGCCGGGCAGAAGGCACGCAAGGCCTTATCGGAGCTATAACCCGAAGTGAGCGGCAAGGCAGTAATTTTCGACCTGGACGGCACTCTTGTTGACTCGCGGCAGGACCTGGCTACAGGTGTCAACCTGCTCAGGGGCGAATATGGGCTGCCTCCGCTGGGCATGGACACCGTTACCAGCTATGTCGGCAACGGGCCTGAGAAACTCGCTAAACGAGCCCTCAAGGGAACAAATGCCGACATCAAAAAGGCGCTGGCTCTGCTGGAGAGATTCTATTCCGAGCACATGCTCGAGCAGACAAGACTATATCCGGGCATGAGCCAGTGCCTGCTCGATCTCAAGAATGCCGGGTATATACTCGCCGTGGCCACAAACAAGCTCCAGAACCTCTGCGGAACCATTCTGGAGCATCTCGGCATCGCTGACTGTTTCGATGCCGTTCTGGGAGCCGGGAGACACGAGCTGAAGCCATCCCCGGAGATGATCCTGGTCATTCTGGAGCAGACCCGCTGCTCATGCGAGCTTAGCTGGATCGTCGGCGACAACTACACCGATATCGAGGGTGGGCGCAGGGCAGGCATTCGAACATGCTTCGCAAGCTATGGATTCGGAACCCCCAAGGACGAACCATTCGACATCAAGGCAAACTCGCCAAAAGAAATCGCTGAAAAGCTGATAACCCCACTGTCGCAGATGCCGTATGCCTAGCCCATTTCTCTCACGAGAAAAGTGGGATCACCAGATCATTTCCGGGAAAGGGCTTACTGGCAGGCTGCTCATTCCATGACAAACTGCATCTTCAGCTCCCTGATCTCCAGAGACTCGAAGCCAGCGCCAAGAAGGCACAGCGGCCCCACCTTGGAAGAGGCTGCGCCCGACATGGCCTTGTCGCGGAACATCACTCTAAGGGTCTCGTCGGCGACGTTGTACTCGATCCTTAGCTTGTGAAATCCCGAGCCCAACGCGGAGACGGAATACTCCTTGCGTCCGCTGGGGCTCGAAAGCAAACCCACCCATAACTCAGGGGTATCCGTCATCATTAAGATAACCCCTGTCCCCCCGCTGAGGGAAGTCCCCGCGAACGAGAGTTGCACATAGCCTTTTGACGACGGCCAGGAGAACTCCATGTCAATCAGCACCTTCGATATCTGAGCGTATCCCAGGCCTGTCCCCGGCACAGGGAATATGGCGCCGAAATCCAGGGCCATGCTCAACTCCTCGCCGACACCGATTATCTTGACATTCTGCCCCGAATCGCTGATTGTGCTCCGGTCGGGGGCCAGAAGCTTAAGCCGCCCACTCTCATGCGCCTTCAAATCACTCAGCAAATCCCAGGCCTTGGCATCGTCAATAGCCTCAATGCCGGACACCCTGCCGCATACAGAAAAAAGCAGAGCAAGAAAACAGAAAATAAGCTTCATCCGTCCTCCTCACGTGTCGTTGCGAATCTCGCAGATATTGTCTCGACACCAAAATACACCGCAAAGCATACAACTACAACGGGGCAATTCGGGATTTTATTGTGCGAGGTGACTTTGAACAGCCTACTGTCCTTGAAAATACCTCAAAAGGGGTTATGTTGCCGTTCATGGGAAATTATTGTTGTTGCATCAGGAGTAGCATAGAATGAGAAATCAAACGATCGTGTTTTTGTTCACCTCAACCTGGTTCTTCGCCGCCTCCGTCTCAGCTTCCGACAAGGAGCTGGAATCCGCAATGGCAGCATTCACTGACAAGATGTCCCAACTGGCCGAGTCATACGAGGCATCCCAGAAGAAGACTGTCGAGGAGACCTTGGCAGCACTGGAGAACCTGAGAAAACAACGACTGCAGAAGTCCGACGAGGAAGGCACGGCAAGTGTGCAGAAGGCCATGGATCAGATCCGAGAGGAGTTTCCTGATGTTCTGGCCGGCAGCCCTTTCGGCTTTGAGCTGGCGCCGCCGCCGCCGCCCGGCACCCCCCCGGTGGAGACAAAGGAAATACGCGAATTCAAAAGACTCAAGACTCCCAACGAGGTACACAGGGCACTTAAATCCCTTAACCCGGCATACACGGGGACAGGCAACTTCACAGTTACGGAAGGCAGTATCGTCAATGCTAACCTGGAATATTGCAACCTCGTTAACATTGCCCCGCTGGCGGCGCTGCGTGAACTGCGCTCATTGGACTTAGGAGGCAACCCGCTTTGGGACCTCAGCCCAATCAAAAACCTGAACATCACAGGACTTGGGATATACGGCACAGACGTAAGAAGCCTAGAGGATGTGAAGAAATTCAAATTGACGTGGCTGGGAATCTCCAACACCAAGATAAAGGACATCTCCTCAGTGTCGAGGATGCCGCTGACCCATCTGACGATGAGCGGGTGCATTTTCATCGAGGACCTCTCGCCCTTGAAGAAATGCACGGGGCTGCGGGAGCTTGTCCTTCCTCCACAGGCAAAGGACATGGATATCGAGTTCCTGAAGAAATTCAAGGATCTCGAGTTCATTGACTTCAAATGGTCTAAAGAAAAAAAACCTGCCGCGCAGTTCTGGAAAGAGCTTAAACTCAAGTGAAGGAACGAGCAGTGCAAACAAAAAAGGAGAAGATATGCCGTTGATAAGCAAGGATTTCATGGACATCCTGGTCTGCCCCGCGGACAAGTCCGAGCTGAGGGAGCTTGAGGAGACCAGCCAGCTCGAGTGCAAGGAGTGCAAACGCAGATATCCGGTAAAACAAGGGATTCCAGTGATGCTCCTCGACGAGGCGGAGGACGGAGGGCGGAGAGCAGTAAATCCCAAGTCGCACTTACTAATCGCGTCGAAATAGTCTTTGCGGCAGATACGGACGCTGGGGACAGCGTCCCTCCCGGTGGTTCCCGCCTGTATTTGGGAGGACCATTGCGTGTCCCGGCGTAGTCAGCTTGCTGACGGAGACAAGGATAGACGAATGAGAATATTGAAATATTTGAATGAGGAGCCAGTTTCAAAACTCCGCGTGAACCGCGTTGGGAGCGCAGGCGCGGCAGACGGTGCGGCGAAATGGCTGGTGCATACCATCAACTGTCTGTGCCCGCCATTTCGCCGTGGCGAATGCCGCGCCGCCACGGGGAGTTTTAAAATGGCTCTAGTAATTATTATTCAACAGTCCCTAAGGTTGTCTGGATTTCCTTTCTGGAGAGTATTATAACGGAAAACAAGTGCCAGAGGGGGTAGAGAGGAAAGCCAAGGAAGGCGAGCCAGCATCTGAATGGGAGTCTTTTTTCGAGGAGTGCGGCGAAGGGTCGGCATGGAAGGGTTAGCAGAGCTGCCGCCGAGAGCCCTGACAGCGCCAGTCCGGGAAGCAGCAGGTCCTCGCATCCCCGCAGTCTGTCGCCGGCGACGAAAAGCAACCCGCCGGCGAAAAGCGACACAATGAGGGCGGCAACCGTGCCTGATGTGGAGGGGAGCGCCAGGTCCAGCAGGCTGTCCAAGGCCTGGCGATTCGCGCATGCGGAGGATTTCAAAAGCTTCCTCAGGTGGTATCTGGATATCTTCCGTTTGCTCCTCTCGTGCCGCTTCCAGCCGGAGATGTGGCCGTGATGGTCTGGAGGGGAAAACTCCGGATACGAAAGGTAGCTCACCTTCTCTCCCTCGAGAACCATGCCGAGATGGTACTCCATGCATTCCGCGAAGCTTTGCCCAGCACCCCTGTAGGGGATTTCCCGCAGCAGGTCCGCCGTGAGGCAGAACCCGTTGCCTAATATCCCGCACGACAGCCCGAGCATGCTCCTGCCACGCGGCATTACGTGTGTGGCAAAGGCAAATGAAATGTTCGCGAGACAATCCCTCCATGAAAGTTTGGCTGTTGGCCCCGAGGAAGCGAGCTGGACCGCTCTGGCGCCCTTGACCAACGCACGGTCCAGCGCACGCAAGGTCGTGCCCTCGAGGGCCGTGCCAGGCTCGATGACCAGAAATGCATCGTACTGCGACTTCTCAAGGAGCTGCCCGAAGGCATATTCAAGGGCGTTGACCTTCGTCAACCCCTGCCGGTTGTTGACCTCTAACACACTGGTGCCGGCAAAGCCCGCGAGGAAGGCCGTGGAGTCCCGGCAGCCGTCGGCCACCACAACCACGTCGAAAAGTTCATGGTTGTAGTCAAGACCCGAAATCAAATCGGACACCATGCGCTCGATCTGCCCCTCTAGGTCGGAGGCCCTCAGCAATATTGCGAACTTCGCAGACGGAGCGGTGGAGAAAACCCTCCGGCGAGGGAACAACGAGAAAAAAGTGAAGATGACCCAACGTAAACACACCAAAAGCGCAGGAACAAGGGCGGCAAGCGCCAGCGCCGCTAGAACATATCCGAATTGCAACATATCCATCAAGCTCCCAGCGGCCAGACAAAGGCCGCAATCCTCTCGTCAAAAAGACTCCGAGACCACCTTAACTTACTGCCTCCCCGCCCCTCTGCAAGCCTCCGTCGGGTTTTAATAAGAAGAACAGGGACTGAGAAGGATTAAGAAGACCAATGGGGGATTTTTTTGAAAAGGGGGTTGGCTATTGCGCGGGCATGGGCTATGTTAGGTTTCAGAGCAGTTGTTAACAAAGAAATCTGGACATGACATGGCAGGCAAATACGAATTCAATCTGGTTACACCGATAATATTTTTTGATCTTGAGACAACGGGGACGAACTTTCAGGCCGACCGGATAGTGGAAATCTCTTTGGCGAAGATATCGCCGGGCGGCCAGATGGAGGTCAAGACGAGGAGGATCAACCCTGAAAGGCATATCCCGCTGGAGGTGTCCGAGATCCACGGGATCTACGACGATGATGTCAAGGACAAGCCCACGTTCAAGGCAATAGCCTCGTCGCTCCTCCTTTATATGGAGCGGTGCGACCTGGCGGGCTACAACATCAAGCGCTTCGACATACCCTTGCTCACGGAGGAGTTCAACCGTTCGGGGCTGGAGTTCTCGTTGGATGGAAGGAATATAGTTGACATGCAGACCATATATCACAAGCGCGAGCCGCGGACCCTTGGTGCTGCATATAAGTATTTCTGTGAGAAGGATTTAGATGGTGCGCACAGTGCGGAGGCGGATGTTATGGCGAGCATTGAGGTCCTCGAGGGTCAGTTGAAGATGTATTCTGATCTTCCCAAGGACATGGAGAAGCTTAGTGAGTACTGCGACCAGTCGGATCCCACCTGGATAGACAGCACTGGCAAGTTCAGGTGGGTGGAGGGTGAGGCGATAGTGTCTTTCAGCAAGCATTCTGGCACCCCGATTCGGAATCTTGCGGCGACCGAGCCGGGATTCTTCAAATGGATGCTCAAGCAGTCATTCAGGAAGGATGCCGTGCAGATCGCCCAGGATGCTTTGGTCGGGAAGTTCCCTGTCAAGAAACCGGAAAAGAAACAAGAATGAGAGAGAAAAGACTCAAATCTCTGGTATCGCTGCTTGACGATGAAGACTCGAATGTTTCCAGTGCGGCGATGTACGAGTTGCTTACTGAAGATCCTGAGTCGGCTCGTATAAACCAGCTTATGGCGGAGCTTCAGGAGACTCCGGGTATAAGGAGAAGGATACATCAGCTTCAGGCCATACAGTCCAACCGCAGGCGGCGCAGGTGCTTGTCGGGTCAGTTTTCTGCGGAGGGAGGGAGCCTTCTCCATGGGCTTGCGAACATAAATCTTGTATGGTACAGCGAGCTGAACACGTTTGATATGTCCCGGCTTTGGCGCGATCTGGTCTCCGACGCGTCGAAGACCCGTCCCCGCTCTCCGCGCAGGCTCGCCGATTTCATGCTCAAATACAGCTTCACCGTCTGCACCGAGAACATGCAGGACGCCGACTTGTTCTGCCTTGCGTCTGTCGTCGAGGACCGCTACGGCGCGGATGTCATCATGGCTGGTATTGCACTGGAGCTGGGCGGGGTCTTTGGTCTGCGAGGCTCGATCATACATACCGAGCACGGCTTCGGGCTTCTTGTGTCCAACACCAAGAGCCAAAGGCGTGGGACACCTTTCCACGGCGAGGTGATAATCCCTTCACTGATGTGGAAGGTGGTCAAGCCGGAGAAGGTGCTGCCGTTTGAGATCTGGCCCTGCTGCAAAGTCCTGAAGTATGTCACTGCAATGTTGTTCTGCAACTCGGTCTGTGCCCAGACACCACGCTACGTGCAGATATTCGGCTCCTGTCTGACAGGCACCAGGGAAACCATCTCTCTGGGCGATATGCTGCCCTACCCGTTCGGCGGGAAGTCCTGAGACGTGCTCCTTGCCGAGTCAAACACTGTGGTTGAAGCGATGCAAAGCGATAGTTCTCCAAAAAAGGAACGCCAGCAACTGATACGTTGGCAAGCCCCGATGTCGCGCGTGCTCTACGCGCTGGTCCCGGCGTTTCTTGCCTCGGTCTATTTCTTTGGGTGGCGTAGTCTGCTGGTGATGCTGGTGGTCAATGCCGCGGGATTCCTGTCCGAGTATTTGTTTTGCCGCCACTACAGGGAGCCGGTTACCTCGGCCGTGTTCGTGACATCCGCGCTTTTCGCCCTCTCTCTCCCTCCCACACTGCCGTTGTGGATGGCCGTGGTGGGCATTGTCTTCGGTGTGGTCTTCGGCAAGATGGTCTTCGGTGGCTTCGGGAAGAACATATTCAACCCTGCGCTTGTCGGGAGGGCATTCATATACGTAAACTTCAGCGTGAACATGAACAACAAGTGGCTGGAGCCGTTTCGCGGGTTGCCCGGGGGTTTTGCGAGATTCGCAGCCGACACGGTAACCGGTGCCACGCCGCTTCGCGAGACCGCCGACGTGGCGATGGCGCCTTTGTCCGGGCTTTTTCTAGGGGATGTCGCCGGGTGCTACGGCGAGACCAGCGCGCTGCTGTTGATCCTCGGCGGCCTGTATCTCCTCTGGGGCAAGACCGCCAACTACAGGATTGTTACGGGCTGTCTGGTTTCGGCTGCGGTCCTCCAGTGGGCGCTCTGGGCCGGCGGCGCGGCCGCCTCCGATCCGGCGAGGGCACTGCTTGCCGGGGGGTTCATGCTGGGTGCTTTCTACATGGCCACCGACCCCGTAAGCGCGCCGCAGACCCAGGAGGCCAGATGGGGCTACGGTGTGCTGATAGGCCTTCTTACGGTCGTTATCCGTGAGTTCTCTGTCTGGGCAGAGGGGTTCATGTTTGCTGTGCTTCTGGCAAACATGTTCGTCCCGTTGATGGATTTCGCCGTGCGTGGCTACAAGGACAGGAAGAAATCCGCCGTGAACCGTGGACCGTGAACCGTGGACCGTGGACATATATTTAAGGATGAGCGATTTTGAAAAATAAGCTTGGCAGCCATCTCAGGACGATGCTTTTCATGGCCTCGCTTTACTGTGTGTGTGTCGGGGGGGTGTCGGCAACCTACGTGATGACCAAGGCTAGGATCAAGGTCAACGAGCAGCTGGTGAAGTACAAGGCTGTGCTTGGATCCGCCGGGATTGCCATTCCGATGAACCCAATCGAGATCGAGAATCTGTACCGCGAGAATGTGCGTGAGCACCGGACGGGTGATGGGAAGACTGTAGCCTACGTTTTCGATTCCGGCATGCTGGCGCTGGATTCAAGCGGCACGGGCTTGTGGGGGCCGATTGATGCGGTGGTATGCTTTGACGGCACAGGCGAGACTCTGAAGGGTCTGTCGTTCACCTATCAGGTGGAGACACCCGGCCTTGGCGGCAGGATCGAGGAGGAATGGTTCACTGAGCAGTTTCGCGGCAAGCGCCCCCCGCTTGGGATTGCCAAGGAGTCCGGGTCGGCACAGCAAGGTGAGTTCGAGGCGGTCACCGGCGCGACAATAAGCTGCGACGCAGTCGAAAGACTCGTCAACGATGCCCAGAAAAGACTGAAGGGTATTCTCGCAGAATTGTCCGCCGGGCAGGACGGTGACCGGGAAAAGTAGCGTGGAGTAGTCATGGAAAAGCTGAATTTCAAGATGATTATGACCGACGGGATGTTCAAGAACAACCCCATTTTGGTGCAGGTGCTGGGCATCTGCTCGACCTTGGCGGTGACCAACCTGCTGAAGAACACTGTCGTCATGTGCGTGGCGCTCATCTTCGTCTGCACACTCTCGGGCTCGGCCGTGTCGCTTCTCAGGAAGCTCATCCCGCAGAGAATAAGGATGATGGCCGAGATACTGATCATCGCATCTGGGGTTATCGTGGTGGACATAGTTCTCAAGGCGAACTATCCGGATATGTCCAGGCAGCTTGGCCCCTACGTCGGGCTGATAATCACGAACTGCATCGTGATGGGGCGTTGCGAGGCCTTCGCCATGTCGCACGGGGCATGGCACTCGGCGCTCGACGGCCTGGCATGCGGGCTGGGATATTCTCTGGTGCTTCTTGCGATAGCGGTTGTGAGGGAGATCGCCGGCTCGGGGACGCTGTGGGGGGTAAGGGTCGTCGGGGAATGGTGGGAGAACTGGACCATAATGGTCATGGTGCCTGGGGCGTTCTTCGTCCTGGCGGTGATGGTCTGGATAGTCAAGGGGTTCTGGCCCGGGACAGGAACGGAGTGTGGTTGCGCCAACACCGGCGGTGCCGGAGGGGGGAAATAATATGGACTTATCGCTTCTGGCAATATTCTTCGCTGCGGTGTTCACGAACAACATCCTTCTCACGAACTACCTAGGCATGTGCCCCTTCCTCGGGGCGTCACGGGAGATGAAGACTGCAGTAGGGCTCGGAGCCGCGGTCGTGTTCGTGCTCTCCTTCACCTCCGTGCTCAACTGGGCGGTTTACTATTTGGTGCTCCAGCCGCTCGGCCTCGAATACCTGAGGTTCATAGTGTTCATAATCGTCATAGCAGCCTTCGTGCAGATGGCCGAGATAGTCATCGAGCGGATCTCAGACAGGCTCTACAACGCCCTCGGGATATTCCTGCCGCTGATCACAGTGAACTGTGCCATCCTCGGGGTCAGCCTGTTCATGGTCATCCGCAGCTACACCTTCGCCACGGCGCTTTTCTACGGGCTCGGCAGTGGGATAGGCTGGATGCTGGCAATCGTGGCGATGGCGGGCATCCGTCAGAAGATGGCCAAGTCTTCGCGGGTCCCGCAGCCACTCGCCGGTGCGGGGATAGCGCTCGTCATCGCCGGGATAATGGCCATCGCGTTCATAGGGTTCTCCGGCGTGATATCTGTCAACTGAAAGCGGAAATTGAAATGAACGAGATTCTTCTGGCGGTCGCGGTTGTATCGTTGATAGCCTTGATACTTACTGTGATGATCCTGCTTCTCGCCTCCAGCATAGGCGACTACGGCGAATGCCGGATTGACATCAACGGGGGTGAACGAGAGCTGGTGGTCGAGGGGGGGCAGTCATTGCTCTCGACCCTCGGCAAGGAGGGTATCTTCATACCATCGGCATGCGGAGGGAAGGGCTCATGTGGGCTGTGCCTGCTCAAGGTGCTCTCCGGCGGCGGCGATGTACTGCCCACAGAGACCCCATGGCTCTCCCCCGAGCAGACCGCAGAGGGTGTCAGGCTCTCATGCCAGCTCAAGGTCAAGCGCGACATGCGCATCGAGATTCCCCTGGAGTTCTTCCTCGTCAAGCAGTTCAGGACAACCGTAGAGTCAATCACGGACCTCACCCACGACATCAAGGAGCTGCGCCTGAAACTTGATGACCCTGCCGAGATCACGTTCAAGGCCGGCCAATTCGTGCAGGTGCTCACTCCGGTCTACGAGCATTCCAGAGAGGAGGTATACCGCGCATACTCCATATCCTCATCCCCGGCGGACAAAACCCACATCGAGCTGCAGATCAGGCTCGTCCCGGAGGGAATATGCACTACATACATCCATAAATACCTCAGGCAAGGGGACGAGCTGATGCTCAACGGCCCATACGGGGATTTCTGCCTTACCAAAAACGACTGCAAGCTGGTGTTTGTGGCGGGAGGCTCGGGTATGGCTCCGATCAAGTCCATCCTCGCGGACATGCAGCTTAAAGACGACAAGCGCCAGACCACGTACTTCTTCGGCGCGGTTTCCCAAAAAGACCTTTTCCACCTCGACACCATGGCCCAGTTCGAAAAGGATCTGAAAAACTTCAAATTCATCCCTGCACTCTCGGCTCCTAAAAAAGACGACAACTGGAAAGGGCAGACAGGACTCATAACACAAGTCATAGAGAAAAACCTGAAAAATGCCGACAGCCACGAGGCATACCTCTGCGGCAGCCCTGGTATGATTGACGCCTCCGTCGAAGTCCTCAAGAACAAGGGCATCCCGGAAACCCTCATATTCTTCGACAAGTTTGCCTGATGGCCGTTCTCCTGCCGATATGTGGGTTGCCACCCACGTGCCCGTTTCGGATGCGTTCGGCCAAGCCATTCGTGTCGCACACGAATTATCCTCCGGCGGCAGATCCATGATCCTAAATAAAGCAGTTGCCGCAGTGTGCCGTGGATCTATCCTTATTTTGAGTGAC
>CAZANS010000044.1:2203-11377 GCA_964486565.1 uncultured Victivallales bacterium | reverse complement strand
CTGCCGCGCCTGCGCTCCCAACGCGGTTCACGCGGAGTTTTGAAACTGGCTCTAGAATAATTCACCTTTTTTTTACCGTATCCAGAGCCAGACGACACTCTGTGCCTAATGACTTCCTACTTCCCTTGGAAATATCTGCACAAGAGATATTGACTTCTTGTTTCAATCATGGTAGAATACGATTGTGCGGGCAATTTGTCAGGTCGGCATCAAAGGGTGCGGCTCATGGCATTGCCGGGCACATGTCAAACAATTCACGGAGGGAAATATGGCTGAGGCAAAGGAAGCGCTGCTGAAGTTCTGGCAGAACAAGAAGGCCAGGGACATAACCATCCTTTCAATCATCGTGGTCGTCCTCATATTTTCACTGATACACTGCTTCAACGCGATCGTCGAGCAGACGCGGACAGATACAGTGGCAAAAATCTTCATCTGCACCCAATGCGAGTACTTGGGGATCATGGAGATTGACGAGATCACCGAAGTCAAGTGCCCGAAATGCTCATCCCCGGTGGGCTACGGATGGAAATGCAGATCATGCAGCAGAGAGTTCTCAGTCAGGCCGCAGAAGATCACCAGAGTCATGACAAAAAAAGAACTCATTGCCAAGAAACGCATGGAGACCAGATGCCCGAACTGTGAATCATTCGACACCTACCCCTTCCCCACGACTTTGGTCAAATGACGGGGAACTGCCTAGTTCCAAAGCAACGGCATGCCTCAAGAGGAATGCCGCACGGTTTCCTTTTCCCCATGACTGATGCCGCAGTGTGCCGTGGATCTATTCTTATTTTGAGTGACACTGTAGTAACTACTGATATGTTAACTGCCATTTTTGAGATTTAACTGCTTCATTTAGGATTATAGCCTGTCTCAGCGCCGTGGTATTCCTGGCATTGCCAAGACACACCGGCACGCCCGAAACCGCCACAAAAATATCTTGTGTGAACAACCTTAAGCAGATCGGGCTGGCCATTAGGATGTATTCATGCGTGTATAACGATCAGTTTCCCCACCTTGACGGAAGGGGGGGACTGCAGATGCTAGCACAGACTGGTTTCCTCGAGAACCCCCAAGTCTATTTGTGCCCCTCAACAAGGGACAATATGGCTGATCCTCAGAGATATGGAGACGCTCCTCGTATTGCTATGCCGGGGGATTGGCCGAGGCAAGCCCGGTGCGCAGCGCCGTCGTCGCCGACAGGGCGAACAACCATGACAACTTCGGGGATATCCGCTTCGTGGACGGGCACGTGAAGGGCTACACCGGACCAGCATGGCTCACAGGCAACAACGGCGGCTCTATCCTCTCCGACTTCAGATAAAAACTCGAGGAACGGTCGCGACTGTTCCCTACGGCCAATTGTCGGAAACGCCATCATCTTTTCCTGTTGCGAATCAGTGGTGCGGTTTGTCGTGTGCGCTTGATTTGTCTGGCCGGGCAGAGTTCTTGATCTCTTTATGACGGAAGCAATCTGTCGTGTGATCATTCACCATGCCGACTGCCTCCATGAATGCATAGCAGATGGTAGAACCTACAAAATTGAATCCTCTGCGCTTGAGATCTTTGCTCATCGCGTCCGACTGTTCTGTCGTGGGAACTATTTTGGACATGGCTTTCCATTTGTTCTGGACAGGGATGCCGTCAACGTATCTCCAGAGAAACGCATCAAAGGATTCATACTCCTCCACTATTGCCAAGGTGCCGCGAGCATTCTTGATTGCTGACTCGATTTTCAGACGGTTACGAACGATGCCTTTATCTGCGAGCAGGCGGTTGACATCCTGCGGTGTGTATGCGGCAATTGCCGAAAAGTCGAAGTTTTGAAACGCTCTCTGGTAGTTGGCTCTTTTTTTCAGGATCGTAAGCCAGCTCAGACCGGCCTGCGCTCCCTCCAGAATGAGCATTTCAAAAAGGCGACGGTCGTCATGAACGGGAACGCCCCACTCGTCATCATGATAAGAAATGTAAAGGGAATCGCTCCCGCACCATTCGCATCTGGTCTTATTTGATCCCATCGTTCGACTTTTATTTATTCGTTATTCTTGTGGAAATAAGAAGCAAGACTCCTCCGATTCTCTGTGGTTGTTGGTTTCAGTTTTTTGGGTCGAGAGCTTTTCTGAGGCCTTCGCCGGCGAAGTTGAATGAGACGACAGCGATGAAGAGTGCGACGCCTGGCCAGAGAGTCAGGTGCCAGTATATGAATGGGTCCTCCATTGCCTGTCTGAGGAGTTCTCCCCAGCTTGCGGTGGGGGGCTGTACGCCGAAACCGAGGAAGCTAAGGCTGCTTTCTGCGACGATCGCGCCTGCGACGCCGAAGGAGAAGCTTATCATTATGGGGCCGGCGATGTTTGGGAGTATGTGAAGTAGCATTATCCGCCACACCGGCACGGCGAGGGACTCGCAGCTTTGTATGTATGCCAGCGGCCTGAGCTTCAATGTCTCACCCCTGACTATCCTGCTCAGACCTGTCCAGGAAGACAAACCTATTACCACAATCACGAGCAGGATTGACTGCCTGAAGTCTCGGTCCTGCAGTATCGCCATCAGGATGAGCAGCAGCAGGAATGTGGGGAAGCATATCACGACCTCGACTATCCTCATCAACACCATGTCGGGCTTGCCGCCGAAATATCCCGAGACAAGACCCACAAGAGTCCCTAGAGCCATGGCTATGAAGGTAGCCAGTATGCCGACGGCCAGCGATACCCTTGCGCCGTAGAGCATCCTGGAGAAGACATCCCTGCCGATCTTGTCCGTGCCAAATATGTGGGTGCGAGAAGGAGGCGAGAAAGGCTGTGCGATATTCTCGAAAGGCCCGTATGGGACCGGTGCGAATATCGCAAAATCTCCTTCTCGAAACGTTTTAGCCTCCTCGCGCCACTCGGTCTTGTCGAGCACACGCCCGGTACGGAGAAACGGGACAAGAAGCAGGATGCCAAGGACGCACGACACGGCAAGCCTGGCCAGAGGCCGCTTTCTGAAGACGAGCCACACCAGGAGCATCACCGGCAGGGCGAACAGCAGATAGTTGAACATCTGCTCAACCACGACCTCGTTGGTGTCGGGCGAGAAAAGATACCGCAGCATCGGGAATGACAGCTCTCCATCTCGGTAGAAGACAAAAGGCCTGCCGTTGGCAAGCAATGGAGCAAAAACAGCGCCCAGCATCAGCAGCCCTATCCCGAAAAGCCCGGCAATCGCCATCGGGTCGGCCTTGAAGCGCACCCAAAACTCACGCCAGACCGGCGCGGCGGCTTCAGTCTTTTCTACCGGGGTTCCAGACATCAGGCTCCGCCTCTCAGCCCGCGCCCGGGACGGGGCGCCTAGATTCCTGACGGATCTCCTTCATGCGCCTCAGGACTGCCTGACGCCTCGGCTCGTCACCGGGATTGGAAAGCATCAGCTCCTCTGCAGTGGAGTAGTACGACAGGGCATTCTCCGCAGCCTGAGCCCTCCTGGGGGAGTCCCTGTCAGACTCGGAATGGATATTGTCCCAAAGGACTGCGAGATTGGTGTTAACGGTGACGCTGCCGGAACCCTTCTCGCGTGCCACCTCGAAAAAACTCAGTGCACGACGGTAATCCTTCTGCTTCATGAACAGCACGCCAAGCTCGTTAAAGGCCTCAGGCCGGTTCCGGTAGCCTTCATGCTTCGCCAGGGATGCGAAATTCGCAACAGCCTCCTTGTGGATGCCGAGATATGCATTGGTCCTGGCGAGCAGCATAAGGGGCTCTATGCTCCCGGGCTTCAACTCGATCGCCTTCTTCAAGGGCACCGGGCAGTCCTCGTATCTGCCCCTCTTGAACAGCATCCGCCCCTTCGTGAACTGAGCCATGAAATTATGCTGGTCAAGATTGGCCGCCTGAACAATCTCCTCCAGCGCAAGCCCCTCCTGGCCGTCCTGCTCCAAGGCAAGAGCCAGCATCACTCTGGCGTTGGCATCCTTGCCGTCCTGCAGCACTGCGCGCGACGCGAGGTCGCGCGCCTCACGCCACTTGCCCTCGGACGCCATTGAAATCGCATCCCCAAGCAGCACGTCGTTGCTCACGAACTCCTCTTTCCCGCAGCCCATATTCGAGAGCGACAAAACCAGCAGAGCAGAATAAATGATAAATCTTTTCGCGGACATCCTTAAGCACCTCATGTTATGTTCTCGTCTCCGGACCAAACTCACAGCACACGCCCAAAATCACTTTTTGTTGTATTCATCCCAGGGCATCTCGCCCCAGCTCAGAGAATGCCATTTCATGCGCCTGTCGAACGCATCCAGCACGCCGCTGGCCAGCGCGGGGCTGAAGGTGAAGGGATAGAACCACGAGTTGCAGTCCTTGACGTATACCCATACCTTGCTGCCTCCGCTCCTGTGCGGCTTCACATATACCTCCGAATATATCTTGACATTCGGGAATTCCCACTCGTGATACTTGATCTGGACATAATTTTTCCCCTCCTTCATCACTGCCCTTCGCGAGCCGTCGGGAGTCCAGGTGTTCTGGAGAAACCGAGCCTTCGCCGCGTCCGAGACCTTCTCGTAGGGCACCGAAAGCACCCGGGAGGAAGAGCAGCCGGAAAAAATCACCGCGGAAAGCACAGTCATGAGGACACAGGGCCGCGACTCTCTGCAACACATTTTTGCCATAATGCGCCCTATGGACATATCAAAACTCATTCCCTTCCAAAGGATCGCCATGTATCTCTCCAATTTTTTCCGTTTCCGAAGCTTGCCTCATTCGTTTTACAATATATATTTACAGTCCCGAATTGCAAACAGCCTGTTAAGTTCCAGGAAAAAAGACGTGCCAGATTATAAACATGAAGTTTTCGGCCTGCTGGCCGGTGCAGGGTCGCTGCCCATAGAGTTCATGAGGAAACTCGGGGACAACGGCATCAAGGAGACCGCCGTGCTCGGGTTCAAATGCCATACCCCCGACGAGGTCAGGGAGAAAGCCACCCACTACCAAGAGATCGGCTTCGGCCAGCTCGGAAAGGGAATCAAGTTCTTCACATCCCATGGAGTGAAACACCTCGTGATGCTCGGATGGGTACAGCCAAAGCTCACCATTTCAAACCTCAAGATGGATCTCAGGATGATGATACTCGCCGCGAAGACGAAGGACAGGCGTGCCGACAACGTCATCAGGGCACTGATCAGCGAGGGTGCCAAGGACGGCCTGACCGTCATGGATAACACGATTTTCCTGAAACATCTTCTCGTCGAGAACAATACCCTCACCCGCCGAGCCCCGACCCAGCGGCAGCTCGACGATATATCCCTCGGCAAACAGGTCGCACTGGCAATCGGCGGCCTCGACATCGGGCAGACCGCCATCGTCAACAAGCATGCCGTCATCGCGGTCGAGGCAATGGAAGGCACAGACAACTGCATCAAACGCGCAGGATCCTACGCAAAGGGATGCACAATCGTAAAGATGGCCAAGCCCGACCAGGACTTCCGTTTCGATGTCCCCTGCATCGGGCCGAGAACCATCGAGTCAATGCTCGAGGCATCCGCGTCAGTCCTCGCAGTGGAGGCAAAAAAGACTTATATCCTGGAAAAAGAAAAGACCATCGAGCTGGCAAACAAGCACAAGATGGTGATAATTGGCATAGAACGCTGAAATCTAAATAACAAGGAGAAGAACAATGTCGTTCGAGAACAAGACCTTCGCGCTGACGATCTTCAGGCTTTCCTCGGAAATGCCGGAGGAGACTTTGGAGATTTTCGACTCAAAAGCCGGGAAAAAGCTTGACGAGCTGACCGCCGAGGAGAACATCGGCTGGGTCAGCGGCAGACACCTGCTGGAAACCGCAATCAACGAGAACACCGCGATCTTCGGCGGAAACTACAGCGTGAACTTGCGAATCGCCCAACGCAAGATCCCCTCAGCCCTGCTGACCGCGGAATGCAAGATGAGGGAGCTTGAATACATACAGCAGAACAATCTGGATTTCGTCCCGGCAAAGATAAGAAGGGAGATAAAGCAGGACATCGAGGAACGGCGTGTGGTAAACATGCCCCCGCAGATCACCGGCGTGCCCGTGCTCATTGACCGGGCGTCAAACACACTCTATCTCGGCACAGCATCCAAGAAAGTCGCAGACACATTCGTGGATTTCTTCCACCAGACATTCTCGATCGAGCCCATACACGCCGACCTCGAGGATATCATGGCCAGGATCTTCAAGGAGACCCCCGACTCCCTCCCGGTAGTCTCATTCTCCGAAACCGCCTCGAAGGACGAGTTCGCCCCGGGCAGAGACTTCTTGACATGGCTGTGGTACTCCCACGAGACATCACGCGCCACAATCCAGCTCGCCAACCACGGCGCCGTGTCATTCGCTGTCCAGGGACCGCTGACCTTCGCGTTCAGCGACGAGACCGAAGGTGCCGGGGAAACCATCGTGAAAAAGGGCAATCCGCAGCGCAGCGCCGAGGCCAAGGCCGCACTCTCCGTCGGGAAAAAACTCAAAAAGGCCAAGATCATCATCATCCAGGCCGACAACATCTGGTCGGCTAATTTCGACGCCGACAGGTTCGCTTTCTCTGGTATGTCCCTCCCCGAGGGCGAACAGATGGAGATTCACAGCAAGTACCAGGAAAAGGCCGCATTCCTCGACATCTTCCGGCTCGCATTCGAGGAGCTGTTCAAAAACTACGTCGCCGCTGTTCAAGGAAACAAGTTCAACGACGAACTGAAGAGGATACACAAGTGGAGCGCCGAGAAAGAATCGTTCTGACAGAATGAACAAGACCCTACATTTCGACTTTCTGGTCATAGGCAGCGGGCTCGGAGGACTGGCCACTGCGCTGCGCCTCGCGCCGCATGGAAGCGTGGCCGTGGTGACAAAGAAGACCCTCGGCGAGTCCAGCACCGCGCATGCGCAAGGCGGCGTGGCGTGCGTCATTGATGCCAAGGACTCCTTCGCCCGGCATGTCCAGGACACCCTTGCCGCCGGCGCGGGGCTCTGCGACGAGGCCGTCGTGACCAAGATCGTCGAGACCGGCCCGGAGGTCGTCAAGCACCTCATCGCGCTCGGAGCAAAATTCACGACGCGCGGCGACTTGGGACACTCAAGCAACAAGGACCAGTTCGACCTCGGCAAGGAGGGCGGGCATACCGAACGAAGAGTGCTGCATGCAGGCGACATCACCGGCGAGGAGATAGAGTCAACCCTCGTCAACGCCGCACAGGCGGAAAAAAGCATCGCCATCTTCGAGAACCATATCGCGATAGACCTCATCACCTCCTCGCGCCTGGGATGGCTCGGGGAGGACTGCGCTCTAGGAGCCTATGCCCTCGACATAGCATCCAACAAGGTCGTCACATTCACCAGCCACGCCACCGTGGTCGCCGCCGGCGGCGCGGGAAAGGTCTATCTGTATTCCTCGAACCCCGACGTGTCCTGCGGGGGGGGGGTCGCAATGTGCTACAGGGCATTCACCCAGATCGCGAACATGGAGTTCTACCAGTTCCACCCGACAATACTCTTCAACCAGAAGCTGCGCTCCTTCCTCATCAGCGAGGCTCTCAGGGGAGAGGGGGCGCTGCTGAAAAAATACAACTCAGGTGGCAAACTCGTCGAGTTCATGCACAAGTACCATCCGCAGAAAGACCTCGCCCCAAGGGACATAGTCGCAAGGGCAATAGACAACGAGATGAAAACATACGGTCTCGAATGCGTCTTCCTGGACATACGCCACAAGGGCAAGGACTTCATAACAAAACGGTTCCCGAACATCCACGAGAAATGCCTCGGCGCAGGAATAGACATGGCAGAGGAGCCCGTGCCAGTAGTCCCCGCCGCGCACTACTGCTGCGGAGGCGTGAAAACAGACATCAACGGATTCACCGGGATCAAAGGCCTCTACGCCCTCGGCGAGAACGCCTGCACCGGACTCCATGGCGCCAACCGACTCGCAAGCAACAGCCTCCTCGAGGCTCTCGTGGTCGCGAAATTCGCAGCAGAGGACATCGCCGGCTCCATCAGCTCGATCATTGCATCAAAGCCCACCGGGACCATCCCGTTGTGGACATCTGGCAACGCCACAGACTCGGACGAGATTGTAGTCATATCGCACAACTGGGACGAGATCAGGCGCTTCATGTGGGACTATGTGGGCATCGTCCGCACGGACAAGAGAATGGAGCGGGCAAAGGCAAGAATCAAAAACATCCGAAAGGAAATCGAGAAATACTACTGGGACTTCATCATATCACCTGACATCATCGAGCTGCGAAACATCGCATCCGTCGCCGAGATCATCATTGACTCCGCAATGCAGAGAAAAGAAAGCAGAGGCCTGCATTTCAACTCCGACTACCCAGGCTCCGATCCCGCCCTGGACAAAAAGGACTCCATCATCCAAAAGAGCAAGAACTCGGGGATATAACAAGAGCTGAGAGCCAGTTTCAAAACTCCGCGCGGCCACGCGGAGTTTTGAAATTGGCTCTAAAGGCTACGCAGTCATAGATTGGGCAAGCAATGCCGACGGCCTGTGGAACTCCCCAACATCCAGAAAAAAAATCATTTTCCACCTTTCACACTCTTGAACATCCCCCCCGCGCGTGTATCTTAGGGCTCTCTCGGGGCTTCAAACGCCCCTTGCGCGCCCGTAGCTCAATTGGATAGAGCGTCTGGCTACGGACCAGAAGGTTTGGGGTTCGAATCCCTGCGGGCGCGCCAATTAATCAACGATTTAACTTTTTTCATCCTTTTCAGAATCAGAGTCCTGCGATCCTCCACGAACCATTCGAAGACTTCCCCTTTCTCGATGTCCATGGCATCGGCGACAGCCGACGGCAGATTCAGGTAGTACGACCTGTTCGTTGGTCTTTCAACCTTTTGTATCTTGAGCGGCAAGCCGATCCCGCAGAGACCAAACCCGAGGAATGCTGCCGGGGACAGAAAACACTCCGTCCCTTGAATCTCTTCGCATCCAAAATGGCAGGCCGCGCCTGTCTGCGTGCACCGCACAGACAGGCGGCCTTACAGGCGGCCACGTGTAGTTTTGAAATTGGCTCAGTTACTTAGCCAGACTGGCACCGATTATCTACAGATCGATTTCGCTCCAAATCGGCGTATTCCCGCCCTCCTTGTACTTGGACTCAGCGAGAATCTTGGACCAGTGGATCGCTTC
The DNA here is from genome assembly GCA_964486565.1 of uncultured Victivallales bacterium. GTDB lineage: Bacteria > Verrucomicrobiota > Lentisphaeria > Victivallales > JAADHT01 > JAFGFR01. Next base: position 2,235 of record CAZANS010000044.1, on the reverse strand, counting down.
GACATGGCCGTCCATGAAGCCGAAGTTGAGAG
>CAZANS010000044.1:0-2103 GCA_964486565.1 uncultured Victivallales bacterium | reverse complement strand
CTGTTCGCCGTAGATTGCCAACTGACTCGGGTTCCGGGCCAAGGGCAGCGTCGGTTGGAGCCATAGGTGCACATTGTTTACGTCAACCCCATTCGACCAGCAATTGGGATCCCAGTTGTTATGCCAGTTCTTGTCGACCGGGCCGTAGCTCGTCGGCTTGCACCATTTATCTACATTGTAGGCTGGATTGGTGAACCAACTGTTGACGGCCGTGTCAGGCATCTGGTATGTCTCGGCCGGACAGAACATCATGCTCTTGCGCACGGGTCCCCCAGGAACGCAGCCCTTCATGTAGCGCCAGTAGCGACTATCCGTCCCAGTTTTCGCCGTCGCCCCCTTCACCCCGCCAAAGCCCCCGTACACCGCAATCTGGACGAAGTAGAGGTAGTCGTTCACGGGACTATCAGGTTCGGCGAATTCATAGCCCGCCCAGTGGAGCGGTTGTCCCCGATCCGTGTGGTCCACGATATACATGATCGTGCTGAGCACCGCCTGCTTCATGTTGTTGGTGCAGACGATCCGCTTGGCGGTATCCCGGGCTTTGTTGAGCGCGGGCAGCAGCAAGGCCGCCAGGATGGAGATGATGGCGATCACCACCAGCAACTCGATGAGCGTGAAGTGCGTGGTTTTTCTGTGGGTCATGGCTCTGGTCCTCCTGAGTATGGGTAAATAGGGTGTTTTTTCCCTTTGTTGCAGACACGGTCCTTGCCGTATTTGAGATATCTCACAATCACCGGGCCTATCAGGCATGTCGAGGGTTTCATTCAATAGCCTTACCCGCTTGCTTCTATTGTCATTGATCATCGCCACTCTCCTTAGCCATGGTCAACCTTTATACTGAATATATTGTATCACAAAGCAATTGGCATGTCAAGCGATTTGGGAAAAAAACGGTCGTTTTTTTATTTTAGGGCTTGCAATTCCGTTCTGGTGAGTTATTTTATTCTCAGTTTATTAAATTTTCGTACGCTGTGGGGACGTGTCGAGTTAGAAATGAACAGTAACTGATGGGAAATTGTCGCGCAAATGCAAAACCTTTTGAGAGCAATTACTGTCGGGCTTGTAGCTTTGTGCATGCTCGCGTTTCCTGTCGTCGGCCAGGCTCAGACTGCCGCAGAAGCCAGAAGGATGGCGAATGATGCTCTCGCCAAGGGTGATTTCGAGTCAGCGATAGAATATCTCCTGCTGCTCATCGAGTATCTGGGTGATTCCCAAAAAGACAATACCCTGAAACTCATGGAGATAGTATACTACAGGCTTGGCATCGCCTATTTCTTCACTGGAAATTTCGAGGAGGCAGACAAGGCTCTCAATGTATATATTAAGCTATACCCGAAGGGCTTACATATTGCAGAAGCGAGGGTGTACATCGCGGATTCCCTACGGTTCAGAGGTCAGCTTGATCAGGCGTACAAGGAATACGATCGCGCCCTGAAAGTCCACAGGCACGAATATTCAAACGACATCAAGGCGGATATATACTGTTCCATGCTCAGATGCAAAATAGCTCAAGACAAGTGGGATGAGGTCCTTCCCTTGGTAGAGGATGTTTACGCTGTGGCTCCCGATTCAGCCAGACAGGAATGGGCGGCCACCTTGGGCACTATAGCCAACCTCAAGGAGATGAATATAACCAAGGTGTTCGACATGGTACCGCACTTGCTCAAAAGGAATTCATTCGCCTCCAGGAGCATCGCGCTGAATATGGCGGCTCTTGAGGTCGGGGATGCCCTCTACGAGGAGGAATTGTACCGCGAGGCCGTCTGGATATACCGTCTGGTTTATTCCCATGACAAGCTGTCTGTAAACGCAGCCCGCTCTAAGCTGCTGCTTGAACAGCAGGCCGAAATATTGAAGGATCGGCCGAACCGGCCCAACTCGATGCGTAACCTAATGCGGATTCAGGAGAGGATCGGGGAGATCGAGGAGGAAATCAAGGCATTGGCGACAATTGAAAACTACGACATCGAGCTGTACACGAGAATTGCCAGGTCCTACATGATGATCAACCGTCCCCGTGAAGCGGCAGAGCTGTTTCTTTTCCTTCATAACGAGACAGAGGGTGAGGTGGCCGACGAGTGCCTTTACCTTGTGTTCCGGTGT
>CAZANS010000043.1:0-11534 GCA_964486565.1 uncultured Victivallales bacterium | reverse complement strand
AGAGTGCCATCCATGTCGAAAATTATCCCCCTGTACCTCCCTCGCAAACGAAATCCCATCATAAAACCTCCCGATCAGCCAATGCCATGCCACTCTACTACGTTCATGGACTGCTGCAAGTGGAGTTCGCCTGAAAACGCCCTGAAAAAGTTTACACTGGCCATTTTTTTCTGGAAAAATCGCCTCATCACAACACTAAAGCGGCCATATTTTCGTTCTAGCATTAGAAAAGCGTGATATTCCAGCTACTTTATTGTGTGTCTGTTTGTATTAAAGCTATAGGATCCGGGCGAATATTTTTTAAGGGAAACAACATGAGACAGAAACTTTTGCTTCTTGCCGCTGTAGTGTTCGGGCTTCTTGCCTTTTTCCTAAACTACAACCATCTGCAGCAGGAAAGGAACAAGCTGAGTGCCCGCACACACATGGTCGCTCTCATCAGGATGAAGACGACCAAGCTCGAGGGAGAGAGCGTGGAGCTAGCCGACATCGAACGCTTCGAAGTGGAGCGTTTCAGGACCCACACCAGCGACGAGATACCTTGGAACAGAAGGACACAGGACGCGGTCAAGCACACCTTGGACCAGAGAGTTGACAGGAATGCGACACTGAGGTATTCCGACCTGCGGCCCGAGAAGGTCAGGGGCAGAGACGGGCTTGCGGGGATCATAAACGTCGGGGAGCGGGCGATTTCAATTTCAGTGGACTCCACATCCTCCGTGACGTCACTGGTCAAGCCTGGCGACAGGGTGGACATCATCGGAACTTTCCGCTTCCCCGAGATGAAGGGCGACCAGGCAATGGATGTCATTACACTGACCCTCCTTCAAAACGTGGACATTCTGGCCACGGGAAGGGAGATGGCAGTTGCGAGAAGGGCAGACGGTGCCCAACAGCAACGCGGCGGTGGCTACAGCACTGTTACTCTGGCGCTTACACCCAAAGAGGTGGAGATGATCATCTTCGCGACCCAGAAAGGAAGGCTTGTACTGAGCCTTCGATCCTATCAGGAGACCGGGTTCGAGAAGGATCTTCAGAGCGTGAACTTCAGGTATCTCGAGGAGAAGATACCGCAATACAACCTCGAGCGGGAAAGAAAACAGAAGATGATCAACTACTAACGGGGCAAGCAGCATGTACGAGATACTTATAAAGATACCTGGCCAGCCGGACTCGACCGGCAAACTCGTGCCTGGCTCCTACCGTATAGGCAGCAGCCCTGCTTCGCACATTCAGATTCAGCGGGAGACCGTGTCGGCGAGGCACGCACTTTTCGTCGTCGGCGAGAGATCGCTGAAGGTAGCTGATATGGGAAGCAGCAAAGGCACCATGGTTGACGGCCGAAAGGTCGGGGAGGAGCCAGAGGAGGCTTCGCCAGGATCAGTGATAGGTGTCGGTGATGTACTCATCGAGCTTAAAGGGCCGGTGTTGCCCAAAAGTCTCCCGATGGACAACCAGCAAACACCGCCTACCCCAAAGGCCTTGGGCAACCCGGCAAAAAAAATGGAGCTGACATCCAAGCTCGAAAAGGCCGTCGAGCAGGCAAAGTCAATGGAGAAGTCCGCCGCAGCCAGAGGTGCAGAATTCAACCCGCCAGTGCTCAAAATCTCGGGCATATCCGCCGAGGCCAGACCTCTGGTGCAGGAGATCAAGAAACGCGCGCATTTCGAGCTTATAAACAGGCTCAACCTCAAGCGCATGGCGATCTCGGGGACTTCCGAGCAGGATCTTGCCGACAAGGCCAGGGCCACCATCCACACCATACTCTCCGAGCTTTCGATCCCCCTCCCACCGGGAGTGAATGTCTCCACGATCGAACAGGAGCTGGTACACGAGGCAATAGGTCTGGGTCCGCTTGAAGACCTCATCGGGATGGACGACATCACCGAGATCATGGTCAACGGGCCGAACCACGTGTTTGTTGAGAAGGACGGTGTTCTGCTTCGAACGGACACAGCCTTCGCCGACGACAACCAGGTCGAGGCGGCGATCGAGCGCATCGTATCGCCATTGGGCAGAAGGATTGACGAAAGCTCGCCGATGGTGGATGCCAGGCTCAGCGACGGCTCACGTGTCAACGCCATAATCCCCCCGCTTTCCCTCGTCGGCCCCTCAATAACGATCAGGAAGTTCTCGAAAATCCCCTTCAAGGCTCAAGACCTGATCTCCTTCGGCTCTCTTTCGGAAAACATGGCAAAGTTCCTCGATGTCTGTGTCAAGATCCGCAAGAACATCATCATCTCAGGGGGAACTGGATCGGGGAAAACCACCCTGCTGAACGTGGTCAGCTCATTCCTGCCCCTTTCCGAAAGGATAATCACAATAGAGGATGCCGCCGAGCTGCAACTCAGCCAGCAGCATATCGTCAAGCTCGAGGCACGGCCGCCCAACATAGAGGGGAAAGGAGAAGTCACCATCAGAGACCTTGTCAGGAACTCCCTGCGCATGAGGCCCGACAGGATTGTCGTCGGCGAGTGCCGCAGCGGCGAAGCCCTGGACATGCTCCAGGCCATGAACACAGGCCATGACGGATCTCTGACCACGGTGCATGCGAACTCTCCCAGGGACGCGCTGGCCAGGCTCGAGACGCTCGTGATGATGGCCGGCTTCGACCTTCCTCTCCGTGCGATCAGGGAGCAGATAGCCTCCGCCATAACAATCATAGTGCAGGTTGACCGCCACAAGGACGGCAGCCGAAAGATCAGCAACATCAGCGAGGTGACCAAGATGGAGGGGGAAATCATCACCATGCAGGACATTTTCATGTTCAACCATGAAGGCTGGACGCCTGAGGGGAAAATAAAGGGCAAGCACGTCGCCTGCGGGAACATCCCGACGTTCATGGAGGAGATCAAACGCGCCGGGATGGAGCTGGACATCGCGATATTCCGCGACGAGCGAGAGGGAGGGGGGTACCTGTGATGGACGGGGACATACTCATCGCCATGGCAAGCATATGCTCGGGGGTCTCGATCCTCCTCGTGACCCTTGTCGTCGTGGAGTTCTTCAGCTATACTTCCAAGACCTACAAGGAGAGATACATCAAGGAGGCCGCGGTGGAGCTTGACGATGTCCTTCTCCAGTTGCCAGCGGGGAGGATATTCGACCTCAGTTGCGCACTAAGCTGCCTTGCTTCGTTCATCGGGGTGTCCGCGCTTGTGATTTTCTCCCCGACATGGTCGCTCTCAAGGGCTGTGTTCGTGGCATTCCTTCTGGCGGGCGCTGCATTCCCCTTGCCAAGGCTCTATCTCAGGCACAAGAGAAAGATGCGTATGATACTCTTCAACGAGCAGCTTGAGGATGCCCTGACATCAATGAGCAGCGCCCTCAAGTCCGGATTCAGCATCAACCAGGCGATCGAGGTTGTAGCCCAGGAGAACAGAAGGCCAATATCCGTCGAGTTCAGACTCCTGATGCAGGAGATACGCCTGGGCGTTCCCGTGGACGAGGCGCTGCAGAAGATGGCCAACCGGCTCGAAAGCGATGATTTTGAGCTTGTGTCCACGGCGATTATCACCGCCAGGCAGACTGGCGGGGAGCTGACAAGCATATTCCAGAGGCTTGCGGGGGTCATACGCGAGAGGACCAGGATTCAGGGGAGGCTCCGCTCGATGACCGCGCAGGGAAGACTCCAGGCTTACGTGGTAGGGGCGATGCCGTTCATACTCATGCTGGCAATGAACTATGTGGCGCCGCAAATGATGAGCGTCTTCTTCAACAGCATCGTCGGGATCATGATCATGATCGGAGTGTGCATGCTCGTGCTGATCGGGTTTCTGGTGATCAGGAAGATTACAACCATAGACATATGAGGTAAGGATCGAAATGCAAGTGCTGCTAGAAATTCTCCCGCCGCTCTGCATGGCTCTGTCTGCGTCATGCGCCTTCCTTTATTTTGCGGATGTGCTCCAGAAGGTCCAGGTAGAGAAAACATCCTCCGACGAGCTTGAGACCGGAACCATCCCGGTGTTCCTCAAGATATTCATGCCTTTCACTCCAAATGCCATGCCGATAGCCCGAAGCGAGTCATTCGCACAATACAGAAAGGATGTCACCAGCCAACTTCTGATGGCCGGATACGACGGCACCGTGCTCGACGCCCATAGATTTCTCTCATTGAGAATCCTCTTCTCTTTCACCGGGATCATCTGCCTGGCAGGGTTCATCTTCGCAGGAAAGCCCGTCTACGGGTTCCTGCTGCTTCTCGGGATGTACATCTATCCGCAGACGTGGCTGAAAAAGACTGTCGCGAGAAGGCATCTCGCCATACAGAAGGCTCTGCCCAACGTGTTGGATCTCCTTACCCTCTCGGTCGAGGCTGGAAAGGACTTCCTTACATCGCTCAGGGACATTCTGACGAGGAGGAAACGCGACCCGCTGGGAGAGGAGCTCGAACGCACATTCAGGGAAATCCAGCTCGGGAAGAAACGCTCCGACGCGCTTAGAGATCTCGTCAAGAGAGTACAACAGACCGACCTGACTTCCGTCATAAACGCCATCATCCAAGCCGACGAGCTTGGGGTGAGCATCGCGCAACTCCTTAAAATCCAAGGCGACCAGCTCAGGATAAAACGATTCCAAAGGGCCGAGAAAATGGCCAACGAGGCTCCCGTCAAGATGCTTTTCCCTGTAGCACTTTTCATATTCCCGTCCGTGCTGATCATCATGGGCGCCCCGCTGGCAATGCAGGCGATGCAGGCTATCTTCAAATGATAACAAACTTGACCAAAGAGGTATATATCGCAAGAAAACCTGTCTATGCCACAACGTGGAATGCAAGACTCCGGGGCATGATCATGAGGGATTTCAAAGACTTCGACGCCATGGTATTCAACAACTGCAACGCCGTACATACCATGTTGATGACCATGAACATTGATGTTTTATTCGTTGATTTAGAGAACCGTGTTTGCGATTTCCGCGAACATCTTGTACCTTGGTTGCCGCTGGTATGCAGCAGATCCGCGGTATCCGTGGTGGAGCTGCCTGACGGGACAATAGAGGCTACAGGCACAGGGAAAGGCGATCTGCTCGACCTTAACGCGGAGCTTGGCTTAGAGGGAAAAAAGAAAAGGAAGGAGATTCTGAGGCCCGCCGGAGCGGCGATTCCGATGGCGCCCGATATTAACAGATGAAGATTTTTTTCACAGACGGACACAAAAAGGGCACAGAAAAGGAGATTGCCCCCCCCGGGATCAGCATCGGGAGGGAGCTCGACAACGATGTCATACTCGACCAGGAGGGAGCCTCGCGATACCATGCCAAGATCGAGTGGAGGGATGATGCCTGGTTCCTGAAAGATCTTGGTAGCACGAACGGGACAAAGCTCGGCGGCTCGAAGGTAACGCCCAACGATACGGTAAAGCTAAGCCCCGGCGCCGAGATCAGGATCGGGCAGCAGACGATGCTGTTCGCGGAGAAGCTAGAGCAACCTTCGCTGCAGGAATCCCTGCCCCTGCTTATCAAGCTCCCCGATCCGGTGGCGCATGACGACAACTCCCATTCCGTCCCCACGCTGACCGAGGCGGATCCTAAGCCGGAGGCACCACCGCAGCAGCAGGACTCCCTCCCCGGGAAGGACGATGGCACAGAAGGTTCAGAAGCATTCCTAAGTTTCTTCAAGAAAAAAGAGCCTGTCTCCGACAAACCATCCTCCACCTCGACCGCAACCGACATGAGCATGGAGTTCTTCAAGAAGAAGGAAGAAGGCTCCCCATCCACGGCGCAACCAAAGAAACATGCCGGCATGCTCTTCTACGTTGCAGTTATCGGCGTGGCAGTTTTCCTCATCGCTGGATTCCTGCTGTTCGAGAAGATCAAGGCTGAGGGGAAGCTCCCTCCACAGCCGGCAAAGAAAGTCCGAATGGGCGCACCGCTGCTCATCAAATATGAAAAACAGGTCACCACGACTTCACCCAAGCAGAACATCTTCAGATATGTCCTTGAGATCGTGGGCGACACTGCCACCATCACCCGCGACGACCTGCAGGCAGGGCTTAGAGACCAGCCATCGAGAAAGATCCCCGTAGAGGGGCTCAACGAGCTGGAGGAGAAGCTACAGGAGACGGACTTCATGTCACTTGAGCAGGGTCAGTCAGGTCTGCCCAGGAGCGGGGAGGACAGGAAATTCAAGCTCTCGATTGCCTATGGGAAGGAGTTCAACTCGCTTTTCGTGAACAACACTTCCCCGCCGCGCGCATTCGACGAGGCCGTCAGAATAATCGAGAATTTCTGCGAGAATGTTCTCAACGTCAGAGCCTTGTCGCTCACACCAGAGGAGTTGCACGCAGACGGCATGAACGCATTCCAGAAAGGCAAGCAGCTTTTCGACAACTACTTAGCCCAGCATGACAATCTATACAGGGCGGAGAAGCTGCTCAACATCGCCATCGAGAATCTTGGATCCTTCCAGCCGGAACCTCCTGAATACGCCGAGGCATACAAGATGAGGGCCGAAGCCATCAGAATTCTCGACGATCAGATCAACTCACACAGCAGGAACGCAAACAACTACAGGCGAATGAGCCAGTTTACAGATGCAATAGAAGAGTACAAGCTTATCATGCTAAAGACAGAGCCAGGCTCCGAGGAACACTCTACCGCGAGGGAGAGGGTCATCCAGCTCGAGGAAGTCATCAGGCTCACCAGGAAAAAGAAGTGAACCCGATTATGAAAACTAAATTTTTTGGTGCAACAACGATTCAAGCAGTCAGTTGTCTGACTCTCGCCGCCGCCGCGCTGCTCGTCATAAATATCGCAGGGTGCAAGAAGGAGCCACAAAAACCGCCTACGGTCAAAGTCTCCATCAGAAGCCAGCCTGGAGAGGTCAATGTCAAGGTCATCAGCCACGGGAACCAGAATTTCGGGGTGACTCCGAGATCCCGTGAGATACCGCCTGGAGTCTATGTGCTGGAGTTCTCGAAGCCCGGGTACGAGACAACGTGGAAAAAGCTTTCCTGCATTCCAGGCAAGGACGAGAATATCGAGATAAAGTTGAACCCGCTCTCGACCTCGGTGATAATCGAGTCCGACCCCCAAGGGGCTACCGTATCACAGGACAATGCTCCGGTAGGGGAGACACCTCTGGCTCTCCACAACCTCCCCATAGGCATACACACCTATACAATCAACAAACCCGGATTCTCCACAAGAGAGCTCCGATTTTCCCTCGACGACGAGCGCCCCAAGCTCATCGAGGTGAACATGAGCTCGAACATCGGCACAATGGTTGTCCGCTCGACCCCGTCGAACGCCAACATCCTCATCAACGGAGACCCAAGGGGCCAGACCCCCGCATCAATCACTCTCGAGCAGGGAGAATACGACCTCGAGCTGCAGATCGAGGGGCATGTCCCTCAAAAAGAAAAGGTCATAGTGTCCAGGGGCGGGACTGTAAGAGTAAACACGACTTTGCAGGTCATACCGTCGTCCCTGAACATTGTCACAGACCCTCCAGGTGCAAATCTCACTGTCAACGGGAAGCAGTATAACGACACTCCCACAAAGATCGAGAACCTCCCCCCGGGAACCTACTCGATCACCGTGACCCACCCCAACTACGACTCGGAGACCAGGGAGGTTGCCATCAATCCTGGACAGAACATCAATGTTGAGATGAAGCTTGACAGCATAATGGGAGGGGCGGATCTGATAATCCACCCGCCGGGAATAACTGTCTACCTCAACGGGAAGGAAATCGGCGCGACAGAAAGGGGCGAGACCGACAAACTCTCGAAAGTCTTCAGAATAAGGGAGGTCCCCAGCGGGGCACACACCATCACTCTCGCACATAAAAGAGCTGAGCCGCCTGAGATAAGCTTCAAAATCAATATAACAAAAGGGCAGATATCACGCCCGAAGCCCTACACTTTCTGGGTCAAGGACACATACCTCAAGCTAAAGAACGGTCAGGAGCTGACGGGCAGAATCAACCACCAGAACGAACGGGAGGTGCATTTCGAGCACAGTCCCCAGATCAGGGTGCGCTACGACCGCAATGAGATTGATGTCATCCGCGAGCTTAAGGACACCGAGTAGCGACCCGATACCATACATTCATGCTCTCGATCCTGCCGGAGATGTTCGTGTTCCTAACCAGCGTGCCGGCATAGGTGTAGCCGCATCTGGCAAATGTTATGTTCATCCCGGCGGACATGGCTCTGGCGATGGTGTACAGACTCCCCACCCCCCTCGCGGACATCTCATCCTCCATGGCTCTCAGGAGATGGATCGCAAGCCCGGCTCCCCTGCATCGGGGCCTCACGGCAAAATCGGTCATCTCGGCGGTGAGATTTTTCATATCCGTCTCGGAGGACGAGGCCGCGACAAGATCGCCGTCTCCTAGCTCAACACCGAAATATACTATGGTTTCCCTCATCGTCCCCACAAGATAAGCAGGATCGTGTATCGGAAAAGGATAGCTCTTGAAGACCTCCATATAAAGCTCGGCAAGAGAATCGGCATCCCCCTCGCCGAGAACCCTCAGCGTATAGCCTTCTTCCATCGGCCGGCAAACAGCAGCGGAACGCTTGGACAAAGCCATTTCCACAATATCCCTCACATCTGCAGAATGAGGGTCGTATGCCCTCTCCGCCGACAGGAATCTGCCCATAAACGACCCGGCATCCCCGTCCAAGTAGAAAGCGGGAATCTCAGCCTCGCAGACATATCCGCCTCTCTCGAATAAATCCCTGTGTCGCCCGGGAATCTTGGCGAAGACTTTCCCGTATCCACCCTTCAAAGCAATCCCGTCAAGCAAACTTATTATCTCCACCGCGTCCCTGTCGTCCAAAGACATAAGATATATACGGTCATTGCTGCTACCGTGCTGGATCAAACTCCCCTGCCCTATGCTCTCAATTATATCAGCTCTCATCATCAAGCCCCGCTTCCTTCCAAAGCTTTCCGACAACCCCAAGGTCGTCATCCGAACGCATGCTCAAATCGTCCACATGCCCGAAAACATCGTCAGGACTAACATGAAATCCCTTCAATTTGGCGTAAAGGCATATCTCCTGAGGGCTCAGAACCCCAGGATTGACCCTCTCCTGACCTTCCCTCTCCAACTCTTCCATAAACCTTACCATACCTTCTCTGCTCATCCTCAATCAACTCCTTTCTCTTTAGGGAAAACAAGAGATACCACTACAAACACAATCGCGGATACCGTGATTCCATAGACGCTCGCGTCAAGGCCGATCTCCGCCAGACTCGCGGGAAGCTTGAATATCCCGGTCAAAAGCAAAAGCGACACCGTCCCACCGGAGATCATCGAACAAAAAGCACCCGCAGAACTCGACCTGCCCCAGAAAAACGCTCCCAAAGTCGGAACAAACAAACCTGACACCATGAAGGCATAGGCATACAAAATGGCATCCAGGACCAGCGTGAACCTCGCGGCAAGAACAACCGTCAAAACCCCTATGACCAGCGTCGCGAACATGGATAGCCGCATCGTCGCCTTCGGCGAGATGTCCCTCCATATATGCTTCTCGATCACATCGTTGACAAAGTTGCCCGAAGAGGCCATAAGACAACTGTCCGCAGTGGACATTATCGCCGAGAAATACGCAGCAATGACTATGCCGGTCACACCAAGCGGCAGAATATCCCTTATCAGCATCGGCAGCGCCATCTCAGATTCCGCATCAGGGAAAACCACGCGTGCACACATACCCAAAAACACCCCGGAAAAAGCCATTATCGGATACTCGAACACCCCTGCCACATACCAGGCGATTTTGGCGTCCCGCTCGTCCTTGCAGGCATACATCCTCTGATATAAAGTCATTCCAATCAGCCATATCGGGATTATCGTCACCATCCAGTTGATGAAGGTTATTGGGGAAATGTTGAAGAGCGAGAAGAAATCATCCGGCAGGTTCTCCCTCAACGCACCGAAACCGCCGATCTTGTACAAGGTCACCGGGATCGTCACAAATAAAAGCCCACTCAACAAAACGACCCATTGTATCGAGTCCGTATAGATCACAGCCTTGAGACCGCCTATCACGGTATAAAGTATCGTGACAGCAGCAATGGCCAAAAGGGCGAAAAGCACCGGATCCATCCCAAAGGGATTGGTCTGGAGGATCGTGGCAGAGGCCAGCTTAGCTCCCGCAAGCATCTGCGCCCCGGTAAAACCAAGATAACCTATGCCAGAAATCAACGCCGCTACCACCGCGACTTTGCCGCAGTACCTATGCTCCAAAAAATCAGGATAGGTCATGAATCCATTGGACTTGTCCAATGCCTTAATCTTGGGGATTATAAAGACAGCGGAAAGCCATGCCCCCACCAGGCCGGTGAACAACAGCCAGCTACCAGACAGCCCCATCATGAAACCCACACCTCCGAGGCCGATCGAGAAACCACCTCCTACGTCAGTGGCAACAATTGACAACCCGACATGCCATGAATGGATGTTCCTGCCGCCTACGTAGTAGTCCTCCTTGCTCTTGTTGCGGAAAAAATGAAAAGCACCGACTCCCAGAACCACCAACATGTACGCTCCGAAAATCAGGTAGTCAAGCAAACCCATACCTATTCCTTCTCCTTATTTAGTGTTGCGCCTTCTCCTCTTGTGCCTCTCGCTAGACCTCGGGACAAGGGATATCGTCTCGTCATGGTCGGAGAGAAGCTGCTCTATGCCTAAGGCCTTGCTCTCCTCCGCGTCGCCGAGGTTGAGCTGCAAGTCACAGCTTTCGCAATCCCTGTTGCAAAAATGCGCCTCGTAGCTGTCAGGCTCCTTGTAGGTGGTTATCACCCCCTCGTAATTCCTCAGCACCACCTTGTTGGTGGACCAGGAGATCAGATAGTTCGGCATGACCGGGATTTTCCCCCCGCCGCCCGGGGCATCAATCACATACGTCGGGACACACATCCCGCTCGTGTGACCTATCAGGCTCTCCATTATCTCTATCCCCTTCCCCACCGGCGTGCGAAAATGGTTCAACCCCTCGGAAAGATCGCACTGGTAAAGATAGTAGGGTCTTACCCGGCTGGCCACAAGCTTGTGCATCAGTTCCCGGATGATCCTCGGACAGTCATTGACCCCGGAAAGCAGGACTGTCTGGTTCCCAAGAGGGATCCCCGCGTCCGCCATCCTGCTCAAGGCCCCCCTCGATGACCTCGTAAGCTCGCGCGGATGGTTGAAATGCGTGTTTATCCACACAGGATGATGCTTCCGGATCATCTCCACCAACTCGTCGGTGATCCTGTAGGGCAGAACCACAGGTGTCCTCGTGCCTATCCTGATCACCTCCACATGACCTATCGAGCGAAGCTCCCCGAGAATCCAGTCAAGCCGCTCGTCAGAAAGCAGAAAAGGATCACCCCCACTCAACAAAACATCCCGCACATTCCGGTTGCCACGTATGTACCCAAGGCCACGCAGGATGTCCTCGTCCGAGGGTATGCTGTCAACGTCCCCTACCCTGCGCTTCCTCGTGCAGTGCCGACAGTACATCGAGCACATGTTGCTCACTATAAACAACACACGATCCGGATACCTGTGGGTTATGCCAGGCACAGGA
>CAZANS010000042.1:0-11552 GCA_964486565.1 uncultured Victivallales bacterium | reverse complement strand
TAATGATAACCCATGACCATGAGGTCGCGGGATACGCCGACAGGAAGGTCGTCCTCAAGGACGGGAAAATATTGTCCTGAATCTTTTCGCTGAAAACAAAAAAAATGAGCAATTTAAATATGAAATGCGAGATCTGCAACAAAAAAGACGCGACGATACATATCCAGGAAATCATGAACGGCATCAAAAAACACCTGAACATCTGCCCCGAATGCGCAGCAAAAAAAGAGTTGCTCGAGTCCGACTTCAAAGGATTTAACCTGGCGGAGATCCTCTACAACCTATCTTCGCATGTCATCAACACCTCGGGACAGCAGCAGATGCCCCAGCAGACACCTGAATCTCCGACATCATCCTCCGAGCCTAAGCATCCGGTAGTCTCATGTTCGCAATGCGGATGGAACTCCGCCAAGTTCAGGGAAACAGGAAGGCTCGGTTGCGCAAACTGCTACAAGGTGTTCGAGCCCGTCCTGGCTCTCGCAATCAAAAACATGCACAAGGGCACAATGCATATCGGCAAACGCCCGGGATCTGCCAAAGACACAAACGTCAAGGCAACCCTGAAGCTGCTCGACCTCCAGAAAAAACTCGAGAAGCATATCAAGCACGAGGAGTACGAGGAGGCCGCCAAGGTCAGGGATGAGATAAAAAAACTCAAGACACCTCTCGCGGACAAGAAACAAAAGAAATGAACAGCATTGAATATATAGACAACCTCAGCAGGAAAAAGGTAAGCTGGCTCGTGGACAGCGGCCCCAAGGACGATATCGCGATCAGCACCAGGATCCGTATCGCAAGAAACATCAAGGACATCCCATTCCCTCTGTGCGCCAACAACGAAAACCTCAACAAGGTCGTAATCGCAACAACTCTTGCACTCGAGAAAATACCAATGATAAAGAAGCGCATGGTGATAGACATGGGCGAGATCGGCCAAGTTGACGCACAGGTGCTGCTCGAGAGGCGCCTGATAAGCCAGGACTTCTGCTCGCGCAGGAAAAACTCCACACTCGTGATGAGCGACCTCGAGAACATAGCAGTCATGATAAACGAGGAGGACCACCTCAGGCTGCAGATCATACGGCCGGGGCTCCAAATCCCCGAAGTGTGGGAGGAGATAAACAGTCTCGAGTCCGCATTGTCCCAGGAGCTGCCATTCGAATTCGACCAGACCCTTGGATTCCTCACATCATGCCCCACCAACCTCGGCACCGGAATGAGAGCATCGGTGATGCTGCACCTCCCGGGTCTCGTGCTCTCAAACCAGACCGGCCAGCTCATACAGGCAGTATTCAAGCTCGGCCTCGCCGTCAGAGGAATATTCGGAGAGGGGACCGACAATCTCGGAAACCTCTTCCAAGTGTCAAACCAGAGCACTCTCGGCGAGACCGAGGGGGACATCGTCACCCGACTCTCAGGGGTGATATCACAAATCGTCAAACATGAAAGAAATGCAAGGCTCAAACTCCTCGAGAAACAGCGCGACATGCTCCTCGACCATATCGGGAGAAGCTACGGGATACTCAGGTACTCATACATCATTTCAACCAAAGAGGCCCTGAACTCTCTCTCAATGCTCAGACTCGGAATTGACCTGGGCGTCATCCGCTCGGTGGACATGCACACCGTAAACGAGCTCTTCCTCTGCGCACAGCCCGCACACCTGCAGAAATTCGCAGGGAAAAACACCGAGTCGGAGGGCCGTGACCGAATCAGGGCAACTTTCATCAGGGAAGCTCTCCAGAAAAATACCGCCTAGAGCAAACTTCAAAACTCCGCGTTAACCGCGCTGGGAGCGCAGGCGCGGCAGACGGTGCAACGAAATGAACCTAAATAAAGCAGTTGCCGCAGTGTGCCGTGGATCTATTCTTATTTTGAGTGACACTGTAGTAACTACTGCGAACTCAAAATGAGGATGGAGGCATGGTGCATACCAATAACTGTCTGTGCCCGCCATTTCCCCGTGGCGAATGTCGCGCATCCGCCCCAAACCATTGGGCAGCAAGCCGCCGCGCCAACGGCGAGTTTTGAAATTGCCTCTTAGAATCTCTCGATGGGGCATGGGGGTATGGAGTTGATGAACATTTTGCCGTAATGCTTGGTCAGCACGCGGCTGTCGAGTATGACGATGATTCCTTGGTCTTTTTTAGTCCTGATCAGCCTTCCAGCGCCCTGCTTGAACCTCAGAACTGCCTCCGGGAGCTGGTACATCATGAAGGATGAGTTGCCTGCCTTCTCGATCTCCTCGGCGCGGGCCTGGACTAAGGGATGAGTGGGGACCGAGAAAGGGAGCTTGGTGATGATGACATTGCTGAGGGACTCCCCGGGGACATCCACCCCCATCCAGAAGCTTGATGTGCCGAAGAGGACGGAATTGACATCCTTGCGGAACTCGTCAAGCATAGCGGTGCGGTTGCCGCTCTCGCCCTGGACGAGAAGCCTGATGCCCATGGAGCTGAAAAACTCCCTCATCTCTGCGGCCATCTTGTTCAACAGCGAATAGCTGGTGAAGAGCACAAATGCCTTCCCGTGTGTCATCTGGACAAATCGGACGATGTTGTCCTTCATGGCCTTTTCATAATCCCGGCTGTCGGGAAGCGGGATTTTGGACGAGGCGTAAATGCGCATCTGGCTGTTGTAGTCGAAAGGCGAGTCCATGGCGACCTCCGCGCCGTTGTAGAAACCTGTCCTGTCGCGGAAATAGTCAAGGCTGCCGTCAATGGATAGCGTCGCGCTGGTCAAGATTACGGAGAAATCCCGTGAGAATAGCATCTCGCGCAGCAGGCTGTTGACATTCAAGGGGGCAGCGCTCAAAGTGACATTGCTTTTGCCGATTTTCCTTTCAATCCAGTACACATGCTCCGGACGGGAAAGACCGATGAAGTCCTGCATCTCCCTGTTGAAGGCCGAGCACTTGAGCAGCAAGGAAGAAAGCTCCTGCCTGTAGATTTCGTCTTCCTGCAGCCGAATGAAGGCCGTCAGGCTGGTCTCAAGCGTGTTCATCGGGTCGCAGATTACATTTGTCGCCACGCCAGGCTCGCGGACCCTCATCTCCTGCCCCCCCGCGACATCCATCACCGCCTCGATATCGGCGAAAAAATGCTCCGATGCAGTAAATGCGTCCGCCACGACCGAACGCATCTGTATGCAGCCCTCCCCAGAGCGCATAAGCACCCCTCTGCCCCTTTCCGGGTCGAAAAGCTTCGATAAAAGATACTTGAGACCCAGATGCGAGACCTTCAGGCCGAGATGTTTCGCCGCACAGTCCTCGAGAGTGTGCGCCTCGTCGAAGACCAATGCGTCGTAATTCGGAAGCAGAGAGGTCTCGGAATCCTCCAGCTCCTTGATCTTAAGGTCGGTGAACAGCAAAGCATGGTTCGCGATGATCAGATCAGCCTTATCCCAGTTCTTCCTCTCACGCCAGTAGAAACATCTGCCGAAATAGCCGCATTTCTGCGACATGCAGTTGCCAAGCTCGCAGCAGACGCTCTCCCATACCCTCCCGTCTACATCAAACGGTATGTCCGTTCTGGAACCACGGGAAAGTGTCGAGGCGACAATCTGCAGGTCAAATGCCTGAGGCTTCAGCTTCTCGAAAGGAAGGAAGTCAGATCCGTGCTCACCAGCAATCAAGTCCAACCTCCTGAGGCACAGATAGTTCGACCGACCCTTGGCTATCACTGCGATAAAATCTATCCCCATGAGCTCCCTTATCACGGGGATATCCTTATTGATGAGCTGCTCCTGGAGGCTGATCGTCTCGGTGCTGATGACGACTCTGGCCTTCTTGATGTGGGAGAAATAAATTGCCGGGACAAGATAGGCGAAGCTTTTGCCCACTCCGGTCGGGGCTTCGACGCAGAGGTTGTGCATCCCCTCGAGAGCATCGGCCGACAATCTCGCCATCTCCATCTGCTGTGGACGGTGCTCGTAGACCGGGCCGCCGACCTTGTCGGCGGCCTTCAAAGGCGAGTTCTCGCCGAAGAACTCCGCCACCTTTGCCTGTAGCTCGCTTTTTCCCATTGACCAACATCCCTCTGAGACAGTTCTAAATAAAAACAACCCTCACGGCCCGCATTCCGGGAACACGTTTATAATATTCGCTAAAAGCGAAAAATCAATTTATGCTGCCAAATCGGTTTGCCCGAACGCCACAGGGGAACTATAGTAGACACGGTGTCACACATAAAAAATCAACGACGAGGTCAACAATATGTTTCCGAAAATCATGTCGCAACGCAATAGGGCCTTAGTATTTTCCCTCTCGGCGGCACTCGCCGCACTGCCGCTGTCGCATAACGCCATCGCGCAGAACATCAGCGTCAGGAAAACCGCACAGGCACAGAACCCCACCCTGCTCTTCACCGGCATCTCAGGGAGCCAGGAGCTGTCCAGCCAGCTCGAGAAGGACCTCAAAAACTGCGGATGGTTCGATGTGCAAAGGCAAGGGGCCGCCGACTACGTAGTGAGAGGCCAGTTCTCATCGCAGACTCTGGAGATCGAGCTTCTTAAGGGCAGCACATCGGTGCAGAGGCTGAGGGTCAACGCAAATCCCTCCGCCCCGGAAACCGCAGCCCGGCAGGCAGTAGACACCATGCTCAAACAGCTTTTCAATGTCAAGATGCTATGCACCTCGCAAATCGCATTCTGCGCCCAGATACAGGCGGGAGTCAAGGAGATTTTCATAGCCGACTACGACGGCTCCAACGTCCGGCAGGCCACTCGAAACACCACGCTTTCAGTAGAGCCTGACTGGAGTCCAGGACAGAAAAGGCTCGTCTACACCATGTACGGCAAAGCATCTACAAACATCGTCGAGCACGACGTGTCAAGCAGTCGGAGCCGACGGCTTCTGAGCTTCCCAGGGCTGAACGCCGGTGCCACAATCTCTCCCGACGGGCGATTCTTCGCGGTGATCCTCAGCAAGGACGGAAAAGTGGATCTCTACATCAAGTCGCTTGAAAGCGCGTGGATGCGCAGGCTGACCAACGACACCGCGTCAGAATCATCACCCTCATGGTCACCCACGGGCGGGAGGATATGCTACGTCTCCGATGTCTCCGGGAGGCCGCAGTTGTACGTCGTCAACGCCACCGGCGGGCAGCCGGCAAGGCTCGCCACGATGGGGACAGAGGCTGTCAGCCCCGACTGGTCAACAGACAACAAAATCATCTATTCCGCAAGAATGGGGCCAAACTACATTCTCGCACTGCTGGACCTCGAAGGGAACGTGCCGCCAAGAGCCGTGATCCAGGCCGCAGGAGACTGGGAGAGCCCGGCATGGGCTCCCGACAACCGGCATGTCGTGGCAACACGAACAGCCGACGGCAGATCGGACATCTACGTTGTCGACTCGTGGACCGGGAAGGCTCGACGGATACTTGCCGGGAAAATCCCATTCTCAATGCCGTGCTGGTGATCTTTCTTCTGGAAAGCGAAATATGGCGACCACGACCCAAAAACTCAGGATCCCTTGGCGGACACTAAGGGCTCTCCAACTGCGCTTCCGCTCAGGCCCAGAGTGGATTGACCTCCCGGAATTCCTCAGGGAAAAAAAAGGGAAATACCAGTCGCCAACACTGCTCATGATCGCCTGGGGATACGCAATATATGTCAGGACACTTACAGTCCCCGGCAGGATGATCATCTCTACAGTCGGGCTGCTTCTATTCTACAGCCTCATAATCGAGGGGCCGATAAGGATTTTCGCTTTCATCGTCATGGCAATGCTGGCCGTGGATGCTGTCACAGGATTCATCTTCAGACCAAAACTCGAAATATCGCGAAGACTCCCAGAAAGGGCCAGGGCTGGAAGCCCAGTGCAAATTCACTACAACATAACCAACCTAAAAAAAATACCAGCATGGAACCTCCGCCTGGATCCCTTAGGACAGCAGAAATGGCTCAAGTTCGAGGCCGACATCGCTTCTGTCGAGCATATCGCACCCTCCGGAAGCACAAAAATAAGGGCATGCATACAGCCAGAAAAACGCGGCGAGTATGTCCTCAAGCCACCACTCGCATCAGCCGCGTTCCCATTCGGGATCGTCAAATGGACATGCACCAGCGGCCCTTCACAGAGGCTGCTTATATATCCCGCCTTCGAGCCGCTGAACAGCCTCAGCCTGCCGCTCAGCTCACGACTGCAGCGCGAGGGGCTCTCAATGGTCTCAAGAGTCGGCGAGTCCCTCGAGTTCCATGCATGCCGAGATTTCCGCACAGGCGACAACGCCAAGCATATCCATTGGCCGACAACTGCCAGGCGGGGACAGCTTATCGTCCGGGAGTTCCAGGAAGACTTCCTGTGCAGGATAGCCGTGATCCTCGACACCTTCATCCCCGCAAGGAGGTTCCTTTTCACGTCCACGCCGAACAAAGGGCATCCCAAGCTCGAGGCCGCCCTGTCCCTGACCGCGGCACTCTCGCACAAGCTGGCTCAAGGGGACTATATCGTCGACATCTTCGCCGCCGGCCCGAGCATCTACCATTTCAAGGGAGGGAGAAGCCTCGCCCAGCTCGACCAGATACTCGACATCCTCGCCTGCGTCGAGGCCGAGTCAAAGGACCCAATGCCGCAGTTGTCGGGAAAAGTGCTCGACGAGATCGCTGGCATCGGAAGCGCCATGCTGCTCCTGCTCGGATGGGACCCGGCACGCATGGAACTGGTGGAAAGACTCAAGAGCCTCGGCATAGCACTCAAAATCGTGATCGTCTGCAATAAGGGCGATTTCCGCGGCAACGAGCAGCCGGCGGAGAACTGCCTTTTAATCAAGCCCGAGCAGGTACTTTCCGGTCAGATAAAAGACCTGTAATCCTAGAGCCAAGCATCAAATCCCGCTTGACTTTATTGCTCCGGCACATTACTGTAAAACGCTGGAAGTGTCGTGTCTCAGGAATGCGCGGCAAAAAAACAACAAAACAAGGAGAATGTCATGGGTACAAAGGGCATCCAGATCGTGGACATGGACGTCAAGAAGCTGATCACAACCCTGAACAAGGCGTACTGCGACGAATGGCTCGCATACTACCAGTACTGGATCGGGGCTAAAGTCATAAAGGGACCCATGAAGGAGGCCGTCATAGCGGAGCTGACACAGCACGCCGCCGACGAGCTGCGACACGCCGACATGATCTCCAACAGGATAATCCAGCTCGGCGGGACCCCAATCACCAAGCCAGAGGACTGGTACAAGCACACCAACTGCGGCTACGACGCACCCGACAACCCCTTCGTAAAGGAAGTGCTCGCACAAAACATCAAGGGCGAGCAGTGCGCGATAACCACATATAAGAAAATCGTCAAACTAACAGAGAGCAAAGACCCCGTAACATACAACATAGTACTCCAGATACTACAGGACGAGGTCGAGCACGAGGAAGACCTCCAGGCCGAGATGGAAGACCTCGAAATCCTGCTCAAATACGGCGCCTGCAAAAAATAGCTCGCCGCACGGCCACGGGGAGTTTTAAAATTGGCTCTCAATGAAAAAAGCAAGTCTGATCTAACCCAAGCAGACTCCTTGCCGCTTGAAATCTGCGTTGCGCGGGGCTACATTCAATGCCATGAGGACATGCGGGACATTCTATTTGCTGATGCTGTTGTTTTTATGCCTGGCGGCGAGTGGGCCAAATCCCTCGCCTCCAGACATCGAGTCCGAGGTCGGGTATTTGAGCGCCGGTGCCGACACCGAGATCGCGCCCGTGGGAAAAAGGGTCTTCGTGCAGCCCAGGACTGAGCTGCATATCGCGCACGAGACACCGGACGCATTGTACGCAGTCTTGCCGGGGAAAAACTTCTCAGCCATGTGCATCATCCCGAAATATGCCAGGTTCATCACGGTTGCGAGCATAGACAGGGATACTCTCGTCGTCTCATTCCGGGCAGGACTGGAGCTGGAGACTGCCCCGCTGCTAATCCCCGAAGGGCTCGAGATGGCCGTCAGGACACGCCTTGACGACGGTTACGTGGCGATGGTCAGGATCAACGAATCACATCATCCCTTCTTCATCCCAAAGGGCACTCCTGGGCTGGTCTTCCACCTTGACAGCGCGTTTGCGAAATTCGCAAGGGAGCAGAAGGCCTCCGGGCTGGTCTTCTTCGGCGGCGAGTGGATAAGCACCGACGAGAAGCTGCGAAGGCAGCAGCAGACCAAGGCCGACGCAGAAATGGCCGACAAGGCATTCGAGTCCATGAAAAAGGGAGCCGAGGCGGGTTTCGTCGTCCTGAAGGACGGCAGGGTCCTCCATGGCACTATGCGGGGGAACGATCTGAGGAACATTCTTTTCGATGCCGGCACGGAGATGCTCTGGCTCGGCACGGAAGACGTGCAACCCTTGGACACCAGGACGATTCTGGCGAAAGGCGGCCTCAATGCAGCAAGAAAACTGATTTCCTCAGCTTCGCTCGCGCACGAACAGGACTTCGCAAAGGCGAGGAAAGACCTCGTCACAGCCGCACTTGAGTTGAAGAAGATCACCGCAGCCACTCCCGGAGAGTTCGCAGAAGCAAAAAAAAATCTGGAGGCCGCCAATGCTCTGATCACCCGGATTGACAGCGACCTCAAGCAGGAAAACAAGGTCATATACCAGGAAGCCGTCTTCCCTGAACACGTCGTGAGGCATCACCTATCGAAAGGGCATATTTTGGTCCGGGGGAAGTTCTGGGTCTCCCCAGAGCAGTGCTGCCCAGTATGCCAGACAAAAGGCTTCCACACATGCTCCACCTGCGGCGGCATCGGTCGGCTACGCGAGGAATGCCATACATGCCGCGGCGCCGGAAAAATTGAGTGCGAGATATGCCTTGGAAAGGGATGGAAGGAATGCCCGATATGCGGCGGGAAAGGATTTGCCTACAAGAAGGGGCGCTCACAGAACTACGCATATTTCGGATCTTCATACTATTATCCCCGCTACTGGAACCCCGGAAGCATCGTCAGCATGGGCAGGGGTTCAATTGCCGTCGTCGGGCCGTCGCCGGTATTCCGGCCCCCATCCTATTCCGGGATATACATCGGCTCGGGCGGGGGATCTGGCGACGAGGTTGTCAAGACCCTCTGCTGGAACTGCGGCGGCACAGGCACCGTGCATTGCCACAAAACACAGGTATGCCCCGACTGCCGCGGCGCGGGGGCAACAACAAAAACATGCCCGACATGCAAGGGAAGAGGGAATGTAAGATGCGCCAATTGTGGAGGCAAGGGCTTCAACGGAGATCCACAAAATCTGCCGGACCCCATAAAATTCGAAACAATAATACCCTGAATGCCAGAAAAAGCAAAATTATCTTACTTCTCAAACGTTCCGAATTCAGGGATTAGGATCCCGGATTTGCTAGTCCCTGTCCTCCTTTTTGGCATGGTATTAAAATTGTGCGCGCAGATGCCTGGCGAGCAGGAGAAAGGCAGCATTCTCGCGACGGTGAACGGCAAGCCTATCACTCTGTTCACTGTGCTCGCCGAGACTGCAAGATTCGAAAATGAAGTCGAATCACAACTCTCAGGCAAGAAACTCGAGGCAGAGATCAGGAAAATCAGAAGACAGGCCGTGGACGACATCATCGCTAGGGAGCTGGTCAGCGGGATGTTCGACGCAAGAGGCTATACCGTCCCAGACCAGATAATAGAGAACATGCTCGATGTGATCGCCGCGGACATGGCCGGCGGCGACCGAAAGCTCCTCGAGACTCAGGCCAGGAAGGCGGGTGTCTCGATGGACTTCCTTCAAGAACAGGCCCGAATGAGGGCCGCCACAATGATGCTGATCAACGCGCGCTGCTACAAGGATGTCTTCATCACCCCGAAACAAGTCCATGACTTCTACACTCAGAACATGGGAAACTTCAAAATAACCAACCGGATAAATCTTCAGATTTTGTACTTGAAAAGCACCCGGGAGACCGGGACGGGGAACATAGACCAGTTCGCTGTCAGGCTCGCCCCACTGATCTCCCGGGCAGACGAGAAGGCATTCGCCAATTACGTGGAGGAATACTCCCTCGGCCCCAACACCGATGCCGGTGGCGACATGGGGTGGATGGCTTCAGACCAGATCCGCAAGGAGTTCGCAGAGGCTCTCGAGGGGAAGGCCAAGGGAGATGTCGCAGGCCCGGTAAGGACCCCGGAAGGTTTTTATTTCCTCAGGATAAAGGATGTCGAGGAGGAGAAATTCATCCCTTTCGAGGAAGTCCGCGACAGCATAAAGGAGGAACTCGAAAACCAACAGAAGGATGAGAACTACCACAGATTCATAGGCAGGCTGCGCGACAGGGCGGTCATAAGATACCTCGACGAGGACAGCACCTCCCTGAGCGGGGGAACCTCCCCGGAAAATGAAAATACAACAAGCCGGTTTTGAAGTCGGCTACAACGGGAAAGGCAACACCTAGCAGAATGTTTGAGATAAAAGCCAGATCGGGGAAGTGCCAGGCACGCGCAGGGGTTTTGCGAACTTCGCACGGCGAGGTGGAGACACCCGTGTTCATGCCCGTAGGCACACGCGGGACTGTCAAGGCAATGACCCCCCTGGAACTCGAGCAGCTCGGCGCGCAGATCATCCTTGGGAACACCTATCACCTGTTCCTCAAGCCTGGAACAAAAATAATCCTCAAGGCCGGCGGGCTCCACAAATTCGCATCATGGAAACACCCCATTCTCACAGACAGCGGCGGATACCAGATCTTCAGCCTATCAAAACTCAGGAAAATCAAGGACGACGGCGTGGAGTTCATGTCACATATTGACGGAAGCAGGTTCTTCATGGGGCCTAAAGAATCCATCTCCATCCAAAGGAAGCTGGGCTCCGACATCGTCATGGCCTTCGACGAATGCACACCATACCCCTGCAGCCACGAGTACGCCGGGAAATCCCTCGACATCACCACACGCTGGGAGACGCTTTGCCGCGAACAACCCCTGGCAGAAGGACAGAAGATGTTCGGGATAGTCCAGGGCTCGATGTACCGCGACCTCCGCGAGAAGTCAGCCAGCGACCTCCTGTCACTCGATTTCGACGGCTACGCAGTAGGCGGCCTAAGCGTAGGCGAGCCGGAGGATGAGATGATGAACTGCCTCGGATGGGTATGCCCAATCCTGCCAGAGTCAAAACCAAGATACCTCATGGGCGTCGGAATGCCTGCACAGATCGTCAAGGCCGTCGCCTTGGGCGCCGACATGTTCGACTGCGTCCTGCCTACACGCCTCGCCAGGCACGCAAGCGCATTCATCAGAAACGGCAAGACAATATCCCTGAAAAACGCCGAGTTCTCAGAAGACCTCTCGCCAATAGACTCACAATGCTCATGCTACTGCTGCTCAAACTTCTCCAGGGCATACATCAGACACCTCTTCAACGTCGGAGAGATACTCGGACTAAGACTGCTCTCAATACACAACCTCCACTTCTACCTCAAGCTCATGCGCAATATACGCAAGGCCATACTCAACGACACCTTCGACCAGAATTTTATTGACAAGTGGGATGATTAGGGACGGAGTAATATTTACCCCATACTCGCACACTCGAATCGCAGCCAGTTAGGTATTAGAGCCAATTTC